>CALADT010000299.1 GCA_937890655.1 uncultured Mucispirillum sp.
TTCATTACCATGGTAGCATAACTATTGATGAAGATATTTTAAGAAAAGCTAATATTAAACCAATGGAATTTGTTTATATTTGGAATAAAGCCAGTGGCACAAGAATTAGCACATATGTATTGCCTGGTGAAAAAGGTAGTGGTGTAGTATGTTTAAATGGT
Source organism: uncultured Mucispirillum sp. (assembly GCA_937890655.1). Lineage (GTDB taxonomy): Bacteria > Chrysiogenota > Deferribacteres > Deferribacterales > Mucispirillaceae > Mucispirillum. Next base: position 162 of record CALADT010000299.1, read on the forward strand.
GCAGCAGCTAGAAGCTGTCAAGTTGGGGATGATGTTATTGTTACTCTTTCAAACTATGTAACAAGCGATGAAATGACTGAAGCAAAAGCAACTGTTCTAACATTTAATCATGAAAGTAAAGTTAATACTATTGATGAAATTCTTGAGTATGACTATAAATCAAGTAATGATGACTGGAAGTTTCAGATAAATAAAGTTTATTAAAATTTATTTGATTATAATAATTAAGGGTTTATAAATGCAAAAAAGTGTTCTTTCTTATCTTGAAGATAGTGTATTAAAGTATCCTAATAAAGAAGTATATTTTAACGAAAAAGATACAGTAACATATAAAGAATTACAAAATAAAAGCAAGCAAATAGCATCATATTTAATTAGTTTAAATATTACAAAAAAACCGCTTGTTATATTTTTACCAAAAAGTATTGAAGCATTAGCCAGCTTTCATGGTGTTACATATAGTAATAATTTTTATGTGCCTGTGGATGTTACTCAGCCTATAAATAGGATTAATAATATTTTTAAAGTGCTAGAACCTGCTTATGTTATTACAAATAGTAGATATATGAAAAATGTGGAAGAAATATTCCCAAAAGAAAAAATATTATTATATCAAGATATTGAGAATACAAGCATTAATGAAGAAGAATTAAGTAAAGTCCGTCATAAACAAATTAGCACAGATCCAGTATATGTGTTATTCACATCTGGTTCAACAGGTATTCCTAAGGGAGTATGTGTAAGCCATCAATCAATTATTGATTATACAGACTGGGTTCAAGAAACATTTCACTTTACAAGTGATGATGTTTTGGCAAGCCAAGCACCTTTGTTTTTTGATAACTCTGTTTTAGATATTTATAGTGTATTAAAAAACGGTGCCAGCTTATTTTTAACGCCTGATAAATATTTTGGTTTTCCTTCAGGTATGATGGATGTTTTAGCAAAATATAAAGTAACAACTGTATTTTGGGTGCCATCAGCATTAATTATATTAGGTAATTCTGGTATATTAGAAGAAAAACATAACCCATATTTTAAAAGGATTATGTTCTGTGGGGAAGTTATGCCAAGTAAACACCTAAATTTATGGAAAAAACATTATCCTAATGCTTTATTTGCTAACTTATACGGCCCAACAGAAATTACGGTAGATTGTTTATATTACATAGTGGATAGGGAATTTGATGATGATGAAATAATCCCTATTGGTAATATTTGCGATAATTCTGATGTATTTATATTGAATGATAATAATCAACTAATTACTAAACCAAACGAACTTGGAGAAGTTTATGTAAGGGGTATATCACTTTCCCATGGTTATTATAATGATAGGGAACGAACTGATGAGGCTTTTGTTCAAAACCCACTTCATAACCATTATAGGGAAATGGTATATAAAACTGGTGATTTAGCATACTATAATGAACGTGGGGAAATAATATATAGTTGTAGAAAAGATTTTCAAATAAAATTAAACGGTTATAGGATTGAATTAGGCGAAATTGAAGTTGCTGTTTCCTCTTTAGACTATATTGACCAAGCATGTGTTATTTTTGATAATGAAATAATACTTGTTTATACAGCAAAAGAAGAATTAGAAGAAGAAAAAATAAAACGCGACCTTATAAAACTTGTTCCAAAATATGAAATACCTTCTATAATTGTAAAAATAGATAAAATGTTTAGAACAGCTTCTGGTAAAATAGATAGAAACGCAACAAAAAGATATGTAAGAGGAGAACAGTAATGAAAGAACAAATTAAAGCTATATTAGATAAAATAATATTAGATGAAGATTATGTAAACAGTGAAGATTTAATTGATGAAGGTTATATTGATTCATTTGATTTAGTAATGCTTGTAAATACTTTAAATAAAGAATTTAACATTAAAATAGAGATGAAAGATATTGAACCAAGCAGTTTTAAAAGTATACAATCTATTGAAGATTTAGTATCTAAATATAAGTAGTTGTAAAATACTTTGAAACTTATTTTAGCTGGAGATTTAAATGGTATTTTCATCAACAATATTTTTGTTTTTATTTTTACCAATTGTCGTAATTATTAGTTTATTAATTCCGAAAACACAGTATAAAAATATTTTTTTACTATTTGTATCATTATTGTTTTATGCATATGGTGAACCAAAATTTATTTTTATTATGCTATTTTCTATATTTATAAACTATATTTTAGGTTTTTTAATAGAATACACAAAAAATAGTAGGTTATTATACAGACGAATATGGTTAATAGTATCAGTATTAATTAATGTAGGATTATTGTTTTATTATAAATATTATGATTTTTTCATAGATAATGTTAATACAATATTTGGCTTAGAAATCCCATTAAAACATATTATACTACCAATAGGTATTTCATTTTTTACATTCCAAATAATGTCATATTTGTTTGACTTATATTTAGATAGAATTAAGTTGCAAAAAAATCCATTAAAGTTAGCGTTATATATTTCTTTTTTCCCTCAGCTTATAGCAGGTCCAATTGTTAAATATATTGATATAGAAACACAAATTGATAATAGATCAGTTACCATAGATTACTTTGTTGAAGGTATTAAACGATTTATTATTGGATTAGGAAAGAAAATTTTAATTGCCAATTCATTAGCTATTATAGTGGATGAAATATTTGCAATGCCTGTGGATACACTCACTACAACATTAGCATGGATAGGAGCTATAGCCTTTACCTTACAAATATATTTTGATTTTTCTGGTTATTCAGATATGGCCATTGGGTTAGGTTACATGTTCGGTTTTAAATTTCTTGAAAACTTTAATTATCCATATATAGCACGTAATATAACTGATTACTGGAAAAGATGGCACATATCATTAACTAGCTGGTTTAGAAATTATGTGTATTTACCTTTAAGTTATTATGTGAATAACAATATAACTGTGAATCTTTTGATTGTCTTTATGTTAACTGGTTTATGGCATGGTGCCTCATGGAATTATGTGATTTGGGGTTTATGGCATGGTTTATTTTTAATATTTGAACATACACTAAAGAAAATAAATAGAAAAAGAATACGTTTACCTTATGCATTAACATGGTTTTATGCTATCAATATTATAATAGTTGGTGAAGTAATATTTAAGGTTAATGACTTATCCTACCTTATGGATTATATAAAAGTAATGTATGGATTAGCAGGAAATGGGTTTACAGATATTTTAACAATGAAATATATTGATCAATACTGGGTTGTATTTATTATGGCAATAATTTTTAGTACACCAATTATGAAAAATATTTTTACTAAGATGGAAAATAAAAATTACAGTGTATCGATAGGACTTAAATACACTATTTTATTATTTATATTTGCACTATCTATTATTTATACTGTAACGAGTACATATAATCCATTTCTTTATTTTCAATTTTAAAAAGGTGAAAATGTGGTTAATAAAATTATAAAATTATTATTTATTATTATTGCATCATTATTTGTGATTATCCCACTATTTTTTACAGATTTTAAAGGTGGAGAAATAAGTGAAACTGAAAAAAGAAAATTAGCACTGGGACCTTTGCAGTATAAAGATAATATAACTGATTTTAAAATTTCACAATGGATTAATGATAATATTGGACTAAGAAAAGAAATGCTTAAATATAAAACGTATATAGAGTACTATATATTTAAGAAATCACCTAGTCCTGCTGTTGAAATAGGTTTGGACGGTTTTTTATTTACAACATTTGAAAATAATATGAAAATTGCAAGTGGAACTTATCCTTTTGATAAAAAACAAGAAAAACAAACCGTAAAAAATTTATTAAAATTTAGAGATATATTAGAAAAAGATAATATTAAGTTTGTATTTAATATTGTTCCAAGCAAAGTAAGTATTTATCCAGAATATATTAAATATTTTAACTATGAAATAAGGGAAACACCAAGTGATAAGTTAGAAAAATTACTTAATAATAAAGTAAACTATATAAATACAAAAACATCATTACGTAAAGAAAAAGAACGAAGTAATGATTTAATGTGGTTAAAAACGGATAGTCATTGGAATCAATATGGAGTATATATAGGATACAAAGATATAATTGATAAACTTAAATCATTTAGTTTAATTTCAGATGATGAATCATATATTCGAGTTAAGAAGAATTATAATTATAAACAAAGAGGCGACTTAGCACAAATTATAGGTTTAGATAGTATAAAAGAAGAAACTACATTAGGTATGGATTTGCTGGATAATACTTCAATTAAAATAGAAGATAAACCTTTTATAAAAGAATTAAAAGAAAAGCATAAAGAAGAAATTATTTCTTACAGCTTTATAAATAAGAAAAAGACAAAAAAAATATTAGTATATGCTGATTCATTTTTTGGTATCACAAGAAATATGCCAATATATCTTTCTTCGCATTTTAAAGAATATCAACATATAAGAGGATATTATTTAGATGAAGAAATGATAAGTAGTTATAAACCTGATATTATATACGTAGAAGTAGCTGAACGTGATACAACAAATATAGTTAATATATTTAAAGGTTTCAATAAAAATAATTTTATACAAAAAGCAAAAATTTATTCTAATAACATTCCAAAGGAAATGAAGAAAGGGAAATCATATTCATTTGATATAATTATAAGTAATATAGGAGAATTTAGTATAGGCACTGATTATATGAATATTATTGGAATATTAGAAGAAAATACTGAAACAAATTCAATAATATCTGATGAAAGATTAAATATTGAGAATATGTTTATAAAGCCAGGAGACAGTTTAAAAATACATATTAATAATTTTATTCCGAATGTTAATAATGATTTTGAAATAAGAGTTGGAGAAGAAAATGTGTGTTGGATATCAAATGGTATTAAAATTAAAATAATAAATTAGTTATAAAAATTAATAAGTTTTATATATAATGAACTTGAAATACAAATTAGTAATTTATAATTATTTATTAATCATGATAAAACGCAATATATATAAGTGGTTTACGGTTTATATAATATTGTGTAATAATTATGACTTAATAAATAGGAGAGAAAATAATGCTTTTTAATTCAATAAACTTTTTAATATTTTTTCCGTTTGTAACATTAATATATTTTTTAATACCACATAGAGTAAGATATATCTGGCTTTTAATAGCCAGTTATTATTTTTATATTGCATGGAACCCTGTATATGCTTTATTAATGCTAACATCAACATTTATCACATATTTAAGTGGCTTATTAATTGATAGAGAAAACAAATTCGGGGGGGGGATTCTCATAAACGAAAGAAACTATGGGTAGCCTTAAGTTTAATATTAAACCTTTCCATATTATTTTTCTTTAAATATTTTTATTTTGCAGTGGATAATATTAATGTAATATTATCAGCTATTCATGTGGAATTAATTCAACCAAAATTTGATATAATACTTCCTGTGGGTATATCTTTTTATACATTTCAAGCTTTAAGTTATACAATAGATATATATAGAAAAGAAGTATATGCAGAAAGAAACTTTTTAAAATATGCATTATTTGTATCATTTTTCCCACAGCTTGTAGCAGGTCCTATTGAAAGAAGTAAAAATTTACTTATCCAAATTAGTGAAAAACATAGTTTTAATTATGAAAGAATGCGAGATGGTCTACTTTTAATGCTTCTTGGGTTTTTCTTAAAAATGGTTATAGCAGATAGAGCTGCTATATTAGTAAATTTTGTATTTGAGAACTATGAAGCATTTGAAGGTATTGAAATCTTTATAGCAGCAGTAGCTTTTGCTATTCAAATATATGGTGATTTTGCAGGGTATTCTGCAATAGCCATAGGTGCAGCACAAGTTATGGGTTTTAGATTAATGGAGAACTTTAAACGCCCATATTTTGCAAATTCTATACAAGATTTTTGGAGAAGATGGCATATATCACTTTCAACTTGGTTTAGAGATTATGTTTATATACCACTAGGAGGAAGTAGAGTATCTAAAATAAATTATTATAGAAATATTGCAGTGGTGTTTTTGGTAAGTGGACTTTGGCATGGAGCGAATTGGACATATGTTATCTGGGGCGGACTACATGGACTGTATCAAATATTAGGTAATTTATTAAAACCTATGAGATTATATATAGAGAGTTTATTAAAAATAAACAAAGAATGTTTTAGTTATAGATTATTTAATATTATAATAACTTTTTTACTGGTAGATTTTGCATGGATATTTTTTCGTGCCCCTGATTTATATACTGCAATTGAAATAATAAAGCAGATGTTTTCTATATGGAACCCATGGATATTTTTTGATGACTCATTATATGATATGGGTCTTGATAGAAAAGACTTTTGGGTATTATGTTTTTCTATAATGGTATTATGGATAGTATCCTACATGCAGGAACGAGGGATAAAAATTAGGCAGGAACTAGCAAAACAAAACTTATTATTTAGATGGATTATATATTATATTGTAGTTATTTACTTGCTTAATTTTGGAATATATGGTCCAGGTTATGATGCTTCACAATTTATATATTTTCAGTTTTAAAGGTTAGTTATGAAGAAAATTATTTTATTAATAATATTTATTATAGGACTTATGTTTATTATTCTTAGTTATGATAAAATTGTACGTAGTAAAATTTATGCACATAATATTAGTCAATATTATAATGAAAAGAATAATATTGATGTATTTTTTTTAGGTTCAAGTAGAATATATTATCCTATGTCTCCTATGTATATATGGCATAAATATGGTGTAGTTAGTTATAATAGAGGAGCTTCGGGACAATATTATAAAATATCATATATATTAGAAGAAGAAATATTTAAAAAATATAAACCAAAATTAATTGTATTTGATATAGCATATTTACAAAGTTTATCTTTTGAAGGACCAAATAGGGTAGATATTAGTTTAGCAAATTTAAAAAATAATTATTTTAAATATTATGCATATAAATATATATATAATAATAAAAAAGAAGCACTAAAACATATGAACACCATTGATAGATTTCATACAAGATGGAAAGAATTAAATAAATATGATTTTAATACAGAAAGTTATTGGAAAGGTCAATATACTGGTTCATATGTAACAAAAGGGATGTGGGATAAATTACATTTAATCTTTCCTATACAAAATAATAACTATGATGACATAGATAATATAGTTCTAGATACAAAATCCGTTCAGTATGCAGAAATGATGGTAAATTTAGCAGAGAAAAATAAGTGTAAGATATTATTTGTTAAAATTATACATCAATCTAGTAAAAATAGTATTGAATATGATAACGCATTTAAAGAGCTTGCTGAAAACAAAGGATGGAATTTTATTGACTATAATAAAATGAATAATATTTTAAATATTAATTTTAAAACGGATATGAAAGATTGGTCTCATTTAAATCTATATGGTTCAAGAAAAGTCATGGATCACCTAATACCATATATTATTGAAAACTATGATATACCAGTTCGTAAGGGTGACCCAAAATATAAAAAATGGGATGAAGATTATATAAAATATGCACGAGTTATAAATAGAGAAGAAATTAGAGAATTACCAGATTTTAATAGATGGAAAATTCAAGCATTTTATGATAACTACACCGTTATGATTTCATCAAATAATAACGTTATGAATAAATTACCACAGGATATTAAGAGCTTTTTAAAAAGTAAAGGCTTAACTAAATATGAAACCAACAAAGCAAATATGCGATACGTTGCAATTATAGATGATAATAAAGTATTTTTTGAAGAAATATCAGAAAAACCTGTTGAATATAAAGGCAGAATGAAAAGAAAAGTTAATCTCTTAGTAAAATCTGATGGAAATTCAATAATTAATGTAAGTGGAAAACAACGAAGTAAAAATAA
>CALADT010000300.1 GCA_937890655.1 uncultured Mucispirillum sp.
TTAAATCTGATGCTATAATTAATGCAAATATAATATTAAATATCATACCAAATAAGAAAAAGGCAGTTGTTAACATTAATTTATCTTTTGATGCTTTAATATTACTATATAATATTTCATGAACTAATTCTGCAATAACGCTTTCCATTAACTGGATATCATCAATTTTACTAGAAATATCATCAAACCATGATTCTGCATCGTTATTAAATTCGCATGTGACAGCATTATCAATAATATCCTGCCTGTATTCATCAATAAGTTCTTTGTATCCGTCCATTGTCATATTATAGTTTTCTATAATCTCTTTTGCAGCGGCATTGTTTTTAGGTAACTGGCCAAAAAATGATGATATATAAACATCTTGTTTTGCAATAACTGCAATAAAGCTATTATATGCTGTTTTATTAAACGATTTAGAACGTAAAAGAATGTTACCATTTGCCCTTTCAAGCCCTGCATTCTCTTTAGAATACATAAAACTTGTGTAACCACCTAATATTTTTGTAATATTATTATCAGGGCTAATATTTGATGCTACAAGCACTGTATCTATTAATGTAGAAATAGTTTTTGTATAATAATCAATAACTTCTTTATTTGTAACTTGAAAGCTATCTATTTCCCCTCTTATTTTGTTTAACCCATGTAACATTTCCACAGCTTTTTTTATCTGCTCCACATATAATGGGTCATACCTATTTATATTACTCTCTTTTATTTTATTTTCAAAATCTGTTATAACTTGATCGCTTTGTGTTCTTTGAGCATCTATTTTTTCTTTTGATGATGCAGAACGGTCAGTAACATAACCTGCAGAAAGCCCTCTTTCTAACTGTAACTGGTGGGATACATTGGAAACGTAAACAGATAAATCTATCATACCAATAAGCTCTGTATTGGCGTGCATATATGTATATGTGTCATAAAACGTAAACGAGAAAAAACTGATAATTCCTAAGGCTGGAAAAAATACAAGAAGTATAATTTTTATTTTAATACTAATATTACGGACTAATGCAAAAAACCAACCAAATATTTTACTAAAAAACTTCATAAAAATAAGGCCTCCTACATTTTTATTTACAACATATTCAACTTCGTCAATATTATTATAGCATGTTTATTTATTTTGTCTATATATTTTTTACTATTTTATAAAATTGTTTTATTTGATTATAATACTATTTTTATCTTTATTATTATATACTTATAAAACTTATTACCCCTTACTTTTGTCAAACATAAGGGGTAATAATATATTATTTAAACTATTTTAATTTCTCTTTTAATAAGTTATTAATAACAGCAGGGTTAGCTTTTCCTTGAGTTGCTTTCATAACCTGCCCTACGAAAAATCCAAAGAGTTTATCTTTACCGGCTTTATAATCGGCTACATTTTTTGGGTTATCGCTTATTATTTGGTCAATAATTTTTTCTATTGCACCTGTATCTGATACTTGTTTTAACCCTTTTTCATCAATTAATGTTTCCGGCTCTTTATTAGTTTCTTCAATCATAGGTAAAAGTTCTTTTGCAATACGCAATCCTATTGTGCCGTTTTCTACTAAAGCTGTAATTCTTCCAAGACGACTAGGTGTAGTTTTTAATAAATTAATATCATCTATTTGATTTTCACCCATATAAGCTGCTAATTCCACAAGAATCAAGTTGGCAGTTTTTTTAGGGTCGCTACCTTGTTCCTGCATAGCTTTTTCAAAATATTCAGCTGTTGATTTATCTGATGATAAACGCTGTGATTCATCTTTTGAAATTTTATATTCTTTTTCAAAACGGATAGCTTTTTCTTCCGGCATTTCAGGTAAACTGTTTTTAACTTTTTCAATTAATTCATCAGTTACTATTAAAGGAAAAGCCAAATCAGGGTCTGGGAAATATCTGTAATCGTTAGCGTTTTCTTTACCACGCATACTTCTTGTTTCTTTTTTATTAGCATTAAAAAGCCTTGTTTCTTGGTATATTTCTTCGCCGTTATCATATGCTTCCACATGACGGTTTGCTTCATACTCAATAGCCTGCATTAAATAACGAATAGAGTTTACATTTTTTATTTCGCAACGTGTTCTTAATTCTTTAGAACCCACAGGCCTTACAGATACATTGGCATCACATCTCATAGAACCTTCGTTCATATTACCGTCACATGTTTCTAAATATCTCACAATACTTCTTAATTTTGTTAAGTAGGCACCTGCTTCAAATGGAGAACGCATATCAGGCATAGATACAATTTCCATTAAAGCAACGCCAGACCTGTTTAAATCAATACAGCTTTTACCAGCTAACATATCATGGATAGATTTACCTGCATCCTGTTCTAAATGTAACCTTTCAATACCTACTCTTTTTGTGGAACCGTCTTCAAGTTCAATATCTAAATAACCGTTACCTACAATAGGTTTATCAAACTGGCTTATTTGGTAACCTTGTGGTAAATCAGCATAAAAGTAGTTTTTTCTTGCAAAATATGATTCTTTATTGATTACTGCGTTAAGGCCAAAACCTGTTTTTACAGCCTGTTCCACACAAAATTTATTAACAACAGGAAGCATACCTGGAAAACCTGCATCAATAAAAGCTACATGGTCATTAGGTGTGCCACCACTATCAGCACTTGCCCCTGAAAAAAGTTTTGCATTGGAAATAACCTGACAATGCACTTCAAGGCCTATAACAACTTCATAATCACATGTTTTTCCTTTTATTATATAGCTCATTATCTTCTGCTCCAACTGTTATTTTGCTCTAAAACATAAGCACTTCTAAAAAGTGTTTCTTCATCAAAATCTTTACCTATTAACTGTAACCCAATAGGTAAACCGTTACCTGCTGCTTTAATAGGCACTGATATGGCAGGTAATTTCGCTAAATTTATAGGGACAGTAAAAGCATCTTGTAAATAGTTTGTAACAGGGTCAAAAGATTTACTTTCTTCTATGGTAAAAGCAGTTGTAGGTGTAACAGGTGTTAAAATAGCATCTACTTCTTTAAAAGCATTTACATAATCCATACGAATAAGTTTTCTCACATTTAGTGCTTTTAAATAGTAGGCATCATAATAACCTGCTGAAAGCACATAAGTACCTATCATAATACGCCTTTTTACTTCTTCTCCAAAACCTGCACTCCTTGTATTTTCATACATTTCATCAAGAGAAAAACCATCTACACGAAGCCCAAAACGCACTCCGTCATACCTTGCAAGGTTAGATGATGCCTCAGCTGGTGCAATTATATAATAAGAAGCAAGTGCGTATTTCATATTTGGTAAACTAATCTCTTTTATTTCTGCCCCTGCTTTTTCTAAAATCTCTTTTCCTTCATGCCATGCTGCTGCAATTTCAGAATTTAAATCGTTATTTAAAAACTCTTTTGGCATACCTATTTTTAAGCCTTTTTCACCTTTTGTTAGTGCTGCTTGGAAATCAGGCACTGCAATATTTGCACTTGTGGAATCAAGCTCATCAAAACCTGACATTTTTTCAAGCATAATAGCAGCATCTTCCACAGTTTTAGTCATAGGCCCTGCCTGATCAAGAGATGACGCATATGCAATTATACCATATCTTGAACATCTGCCGTATGTAGGTTTTATACCCACAATACCACAAAAAGCAGCAGGTTGACGAATAGAGCCACCTGTATCTGTCCCTGTGGCAGCAGCACACATATTACTAGCAACAGCAGCAGCAGAACCACCAGAAGAACCACCTGTTACAACTTCTGTGCCGTCCTGTCTTTTAATAGGGTTTATTGTCTGCCCAAAATAGCTTGTAAGGTTAGCACCACCCATTGCAAATTCATCAAGGTTAGTTTTACCTACAAATATACCACCTGCCTGTAATAATTTTGATGTTACAGTGGATTCATAAGGTGGCACAAAATTTTCTAATATTTTGCTGGCAGCAGTAGTTTTTATATCTTTTGTGCAAAACAAATCTTTAATACCTAAAGGCACACCGTCTAAATCAGAAAGCCTTTGCCCTTTTGATATTCTTTCATCGCTTTCTTTTGCCTGTTTTAATGCGTATTCAGGAGTTTGAGTTATATAAGCGTTATATTTACTATCTTCTTTCATTTTTTCAATATAAGCCTGCGTTACTTCTGTGGCAGAAAACTCTTTATTATTATACCCTTTTGATAACTCTTTTATTGTATATGATGTTAAATCAGCCATAATTTCCTCACTACTCTACAACTTTTGGCACTGTGAAAAAATGTTCATAAGGTTCTTGAGCATTTTTCATTAAATCAGTTGATAAATTACTGATTGTTACAACATCTTCCCTTTGTCTTAATGGAGATAACTGTTCTTCCATATTATCAACAGAAGAAGTATCTGCAGATTGTAACATTTCCATCCATTTTAAAATACCATTCATATCTTTTGCAAGATGTTCTACACTACT
>CALADT010000301.1 GCA_937890655.1 uncultured Mucispirillum sp.
AACAACACCAACCTCTTTATACTGTAATCTACTATGAGAAAGGAGCCTTAAACCACCTTCCCCAAGAAATTGACCATGGTCTGATGTGAAATATACAACAGCATTCTTATCTTTAACTCTTTCTATAATACCATTAACAAATCTATCTGTTTCATTTATGGTATTATCATAAGAATTAACTAAGTTTTCCACTGGGCAGTCTAATGCAAATTGGTTACATAATGGTAAATATTTTGCATCTTCTTTTTTAAATCTCACATTATAATCCCAATGACTCCCATTTAACTGAATAATAAAAAATTTGTTTTTATAATCATAATTTAATACTTCATCAATATATTTATATAAATCTCTATCAATACCTACTGAATATTCTTTTTCAAATAAATTATATTTTGCATCTCGTGCTATAATAGCCTGTCCCCTATCTGCTGTGGAAATAAATCCTTGAGCAGAAAACCATGCAGTATAAAAATTTGCAGAATTAAACATATTAAAAAGTGACGGTTCATCTAAATAAGCATACATATCCGTTTTTCTTTTCATTCTTGTAAGTAAACATGGGACAGAGCGTGTTGTTGCTGTATCACACGCATACATATCATTAAATGATATAAAACCATTTTTCTTCATTAATGGTGTTGTATCCCTATGATAACCATTTATAGACATATGGTCAGGACGTAAAGCGTCTGTTAGTATAAGTATAATAATCTTTTCATCACTTTTATTATCATAAGTTACATCTTTAACCGTTGTATATTGTTCTCGTTTATATAATTGATAATTAAAAATAATCCTATTTCTTATTAAGTGATAAAAATTTTCATATATTTTTTCTGGCATTATATCAAAGCCTCTGCCTGTTGTATCTATAGCTTTTGCGTTATAATTATTTTTTAATGTTTTCATATGGTCTTCTGGAATTTTTGCAATAGCTAATAACACTAATGAAATTATAAACAAAACAAGTATATTATACCAAGAAGCACGTTTTATATATTTAAACCTTATAAAGACAAAAACTAACCCAACTATTGCACCCACAATAAAATGGATTATTAATTTACTACTAATTACACCTATGGCTTCTTGCATATTGGTAGAAAAGATTACTTCAAATGTTCCAATATTTAAGCTCATAGCTAATTCTTTATTTACATAGCGTAATCCCCCCCGAAATAAATGTAAATAAAGTAAAAACAGCAAATACCCATTTATTTAAAAAGGCTATAAACCATATAATATAATCTCTTATAATTGATAAAAATATAAATATTATCAAATATTTTGAAGGATAACTCATTTCTATTATTGGTATGTTAAACATAATACTATAAGTAGAAGCTAATATAAAAATAAAAAGAAAATTATTAATAATTGA
>CALADT010000302.1 GCA_937890655.1 uncultured Mucispirillum sp.
ATTTATCAAAATTATTATTTTTTGTCAATAACTTTTTTTATTTTTTTAAAAAAAATTATTTTCATATGTAAAAACCCTTGATTATATTAGAATATAGTGTTAAAAGATAACTTCATATATATAATATATATAATATGTATAAAAAAATACATTATCCATTTAAGGAGATAGATAATTATGGATTACAAAAATACTCTTAATCTGCCTAAAACTGACTTTCCTATGAAAGCTAATTTAGCAGAACAGGAACCATTAAGATTAAAAAAGTGGGAAGATAATAAAGTTTATGACAAAATACAGCAATCAAGAAAAGATTGCCCTGATTATATTTTACATGACGGCCCTCCTTATGCTAATGGTAATATCCATATAGGAACTGCTCTTAATAAAATTTTAAAAGATTTTGTTATTAAAATAAAAACTGCTCAGGGATTCCGTTCTCCTTATGTTCCTGGCTGGGATTGTCATGGGTTACCTATTGAATTAAAAGTAGACCAACAGCTGGGAGAAAAAAAGAAAGATATGACTGTTGCTCAAATCCGTAAAGTTTGTAGAAGTTATGCTGGTAAATATATTGATATTCAAAGAACTGATTTTAAAAGACTTGGAGTTTTTGGAGTATGGGATAAACCTTATATAACTATGGATTTTGAATATGAAGCAACTACCCTTACTGAATTATATAAATGTTATAAAAAAGGGGAAGTTTATAAAGGTTCAAAACCTGTTTACTGGTGCCATTCTTGTGTTACTGCTTTAGCTGAAGCTGAAGTTGAATATGCTGACCATACTTCTACATCTGTATTTGTAAAATTTAAACTAGATAATGATGCAAAATCAAAAATAGGTATAAACGGTGAAGTGTCTGCTGTTATATGGACTACTACCCCTTGGACTCTGCCTGCTAACGTGGCTATTGCTGTTAATGCAGAATATGATTATTCTGTTTTAAAAATAAATAACTCTACAAATAATAATCTTAAAAAAGATGAATATATTATTATTGCAAAAGAAATGGCAGAAAACCTTACTAACACTTTTAATATTACAGAATATACTGAAGAAAAAGTTATTAAAGGAAAAGATTTAGAATATTTAAATGCCTGCCACCCATTTTATGACAGAAATTCTTTAATTGTTACAGCTGATTATGTAACTCTTGATGCAGGGACAGGGTTAGTTCATACAGCTCCTGGTCATGGGCAGGATGACTATGAAACAGGCCTTCGTTATAAATTAGATATTCTTTCCCCTGTTGATGATAATGGTATATTAAGAAATGTTGGAATATTTGATGGTATGCACATAAATAAAGCAAATAAAGAAATAGTTGCATACATGGCTGAACATGGCTCTTTACTTGCTCAAAACGATATTTCTCACTCCTACCCACACTGCTGGAGATGTAAAAAACCTGTTATTTTCCGTGCAACTCCACAATGGTTTATTTCTATGAGTGAAAACGGTTTAAGAGAAAAAACGCTTGATGCTATTAAAAATAAAGTTAAATGGATACCTTCTTGGGGGCAAAATAGAATACAGTCCATGGTTGAAAACAGGCCGGACTGGTGTATTTCCCGTCAAAGGTTATGGGGTGTTCCTATTGCTTTCATAACATGCCATGACTGTGGCGAAATAGTATTTAATGAGGATATAGAAAAGAAAACTATTGAATCATTTAAAACAGAAGGTGCTGATGCTTGGTTTGAACATGATGAAGAATTTTTCTTAAACGGTGTTACAAAATGCCCGAAATGTGGTTCTACTCACTTGAAAAAAGAAAAAGATATATTAGATGTTTGGTTTGATTCAGGCACAAGCCATGCTGCTGTATGTGAAAAAAGATCTGAATTAAATAACCGTGCAAATATGTATCTTGAAGGTAGCGACCAGCATAGGGGCTGGTTCCAAAGCTCTATTATAGAAAGTATGGCTACTCGTGGTGTTCCACCATTTGATGAAGTATTAACCCATGGTTTTGTGGTAGACGGTCAGGGAAGAAAAATGTCTAAATCCATAGGTAATACTATTGCACCAATGGATATAATAAATAAATACGGCACAGAAATACTTCGCCTTTGGGTTTCAGCAGAAGATTATACAGAAGATGTGCGTATATCTGATGATATTATAAAACGTATTACAGAAAGTTATAGAAAAATAAGAAATACTGCAAGATATATTTTAGGTAACTTAAACGATTTTAACCCAGATAAAGACAGGGTTGAATATGATAAATTAATGGAGCTTGATAAAAATATTTTAGGCAGATGGCAAAATGTTAAATCAAAAATATATGATGCTTATAATACTTATCAATTCCATGGGTTTTATCATGGGTTTGTAAATTTCTGTATAAATGATTTATCATCATTCTATTTAGATATTATTAAAGACAGGGCTTATTCTTCAAAAGTTGATTCTTTTAAACGCCGCTCTGCACAAACTGCAATGTTTACTTTAATTAAAGAAATAGCCATTGTTATAGCTCCAGTATTAAGCTTTACAGCTGATGAAATATGGGAATATTTACCAAAATGGGCAGCAAAAAAAGAATTTGTATTTGAAGAATTATTTCCAGAAGTATTTGATTACCCTATTGATAATAAATGGAACACCATTACAAGTGTTAGAAAAGAAATTAATAAAGCACTTGAGCTTGCAAGAGCAGAAAAAGTTATTGGCCACCCACTTGATGCTGAAGTAACTATTTCTGTAAACAGTGAAATGGCAAATCACTTAAATGTTGATGAAGGCCTTGAAAAAATGTTTATAGTTTCTAGTGCTAATGTGGTAAATGAAAAACTTGAAAACGCTTATACTTCAGAAGATGGATTAGTGCAGGTATTAGTAAAAGCAAGTGATGCACCAAAATGTGGTAGATGTTGGACTCACTCTACAACAGTTGGGCAAAACAGCACCCATAAAGAAGTATGTGCAAGATGTGCAGAGGCATTATCGTAAATGGTTAAAAATAGCAATATAAAACATATATTATACAATATTAATAACCGTAAAAAGTATTTATTATTTTTTACACTGCTACCATTAATAATAGATATAATTACAAAGTATATTGTAAAGACAAATATGGTGCTTTATAGCTTTATACCTGTAATTGACGGATTTTTTAATATTGTATATGTATTAAACCCTGGGGCAGCTTTTAGTTTTCTTCATGATATGAATGAAAGTTATAGACAGATATTTTTTGTATCTATTACAAGTGTTGCTATTATTGTTATTTTTTATATATTTTTAAAAGAAACAACAAAACTTAATATAATTGGGTTTGCTTTAATATTAAGTGGTGCAATAGGTAACCTTATAGACAGAATATTTATTGGTAAAGTGGTTGATTTTCTTGATTTTTATTATAAGTCATATCACTTCCCTGCTTTTAATGTGGCAGATAGCTGTATTACCATTGGAGTTGCATTAATAATAATTAATTTAATTTTTATAAAAGATAACAAAAATGTAGATAACAATTAAATAAAAGTGCAGCTATAATGGCTGCACTTTTTTTATATCAAACAAAATAAAATATTAAAACAAGTAAGATTTTCATACATTTATTTATTAAAATTACAATTTATGATGATTAGTTATAAATTAAAATATATTGTATTGATTTTTTTAAAAAATATATTATAATCTTCTAGTAAAATTTAAAGATAAATGAGGGTATATATGCGAAATCAACCAAATTATGCATTATTAAGCGTATCAGACAAAACAGGAATTGTAGATTTTGCTCGTGATTTACACGAGTTAGGAATTAAACTTTTATCAACAGGAGGCACTGCAAAAGCAATTAAAGATGCTGGAATACCTGTTATGGAAGTGGCAGAATTTACTGGTTCACCAGAAATATTTGACGGTAGAGTAAAAACACTCCACCCTAAAGTTCATGGTGGTATTTTAAATATTCGCGATAATGAAGCACACCAAAAAACAGCAAAAGAAATGAATATTGAAAATATTGATATTGTTGCTGTAAACCTTTATCCTTTTGAAAAAGTGGCATCTAACCCTGATTCTAGTCTTGAAGATATTATTGAAAATATAGATATTGGTGGGCCTGCAATGGTTAGAAGTGCTGCTAAAAATCATGCTTATGTTACTATTGTTGTTCACCCTCATGATTATAGCAAAGTTATTCAAGAAATAAAAGAACAAGGTTCTACATGTATTGATACAAGGCGTGTTCTTGCTGCAAAAGCATACAGCCATACTGCTTTATATGATACTGTTATTTCTAACTATTTAGGCAGAAAATTTAAATTAAGATTTAGAGAAGAATTTACGGTTGGTGGTAGATTAATTCTATGAGATATGGTGAAAACCCACATCAAGATTCTGCTTTTTATAAAGAACCTTTAATGAGAGAAACTGGTGTTTGCTATGCTGAACAAAAACATGGTAAAGAGTTATCTTTTAACAATATAGTTGACTTAAACTCTGCTGAAGAATTATTAAAAGAGTTTAAAAGACCTGCTTGCATTATTATTAAACATAATAACCCATGTGGTGTTGCTGAAGGTGAAACATTATTTGAAGCATACCAAAACGCTTTTGCTTGCGACCCTGTTAGTGCATTTGGTGGTATTTTTGGGTTTAATAGAGAAGTTGATGAAGATGTGGCATTAAAAATATCTGAAATATTTGTAGAAGTTGTTGCTGCTCCATCATTTAGCCAAAAAGCTGTGGAAATATTATCTAAAAAACCAAGCATACGTATTATGGTTATGGAACAAATTAATGAAAGAAGTGTAGAATATGATGTGAAAAAAGTAACTGGTGGTTACCTTTTACAAGATAGAGATTTA
>CALADT010000303.1 GCA_937890655.1 uncultured Mucispirillum sp.
TTATTCCTGCTTAATCTATCTGCTATCTGTGTTATGGTTAAACCATCTTTCAATATGTTTATTTTTTTGCTAAGAAATATTATTTTAAAAAATATAGTTATAACAACCACTTTTTTTATTTTATCTGTTGCAATCGTTTTTGGAATTTATAAAATATATTTATAAATAAAATACAGCTTGAAAAAATATTAATAAGACTATATACTTATACATACATATCATTCAACATTAATATACATGGGGATATAATGGATAATATAAAACATATTATAATAAATACTGCAGAAGAATTTGGTGTAGATTTATCAAATATTGATGAAAATCAATCACTTATAGAAACAGGTGTTATGGATTCTATGGCATTTGTTAATATTTTACTTGAACTAGAAGACCAGCTTAATATTGAAATAGATTTTGAAAATGTTCAAATAGATAAAATAACTTCTATTAATGGTTTACTTACTCATATTGCAACATTAAAAGAACTATAATTTCTCAATGAATAATTGAAAACTACTTTTGAAATTTCACCCCCCCCCATAATATATTCGTTATTTTCAGATATGTTATAATCTGTGCGTTCTATTTTTCTTAATAACACCACTTTAAATCTATTATTAAGTATTTTTATACATTGGTTAAGGTTTATACTGTTTAAAAAGATATTAGCTCCTTTAAAAGAAGCGTTATTTATATTTTCAGGTATATATTTTAAAACCATAGTGGACATATTATTTTCCCCATAAGGAGTTAAAAGAGATATACTTCCTTTTTTAGCTACTCTGTTTATTTCATCTATTGCTTTTATGTATGTATTTTCACCAACACACACTAAAGCACCATGGTCTATTATAATATGAAAAAAATCATTTTCAAAAGGAATACTATCAACAGAAGCAACTAAAAAATTACCTTTAAGGTTACTTTTGTCAAAGGAATTTATGGCGTAATCAATGGCAGTTTTAGAAATATCTATTCCGTATACATTATATCCAAGTGAAGCTGCATATTTTAAATTAACACCACTACCTGTTCCAATTTCTAGCACATTTAGTTTGCTTCTATCAGTAATATTATATTTATTTTCATAAAATTTAAGTAGTTCTATAATAATAGGAAAAGGAAACATCATCATTCCATTATCACCATTCTTCCTATAAAAATCTTCCCAAATATTATTCATAATAAACCCTTAATAATAAATTATTTAGTTTAGTTATCATATTTTACTTTATTTTTCAATGTTAATATTATATACTTTGTGGTGGAGAATTAAATGACAATACAACAACTTCTTATTCAATCTTTAAAAAATAATAGTAATAATAATGCTTTACATACTAATAATACATATTATACTTATAAAGAATTATATAATCAATCAATTTTAATATCTGATGCTATATTATCTATTAAATATGTAAAACAGCCTGTTATTATTATGGGTATGAGAAGTTTTTATACATATGCTGGAATATGTGGCACAATTATTTCAGGTTCATACTACACCCCTTTAAATTCATCTTTTCCTATGGAAAGAAATATTAATATTATTAACCAATCTCAAGGGGATATTATATATCTTGATTATACTGATTTTGAAAACTATAAGCAAATATTAGAAAGTATTAATGGTTATAATATAATTTGCCCAAGTGAGCATTATGACTATTTATCTAGCACATTTCATAACCATAAGTTTTATAAATGTGGTGAAAAGCAAAATATAATAAATACATTAGGAACGGATATTGTATATATGCTTTTTACTTCAGGTAGCCAAGGATTGCCAAAGGGTATAAAAATAAATAACGATAATTTATATAATTATATTTTAAATACTGCTAAAAGAAGTGGTATAACTTCATCTACTAAACTATTACAAATGCATGATTTAAGTTTTGATTATTCTATACATTCCCTGTTTTTATCATTATTACATGGAAGTTGTTTATATATAATAGATAAGTTAAACAAACTAAACCCTATTAAATATATTAATAAATATGAAATAGACCATGTAGCTTTTGTGCCATCATCTATTAATATGATGAAAAAAATAAGAGTTTTAAAAGATAATATTTTATTAAGCCTAAAATATGTATGTTTTTGTGGGGAAATATTACCTTTTGATAACGCTTTACTATTTGCAAAAGCATGCCCTAATGCAAAACTAGAAAATTTATATGGGCCTACTGAAGCAACTGTGGCTTGCACTTATTTTGAATTTAATAAAGATACAAAAGAGCAAGAAGAATATTGTGGTTCTATGCCGATTGGTAATTCATATGATGGTATGGAAGTATTTCTTATTGATGAAAATAAAAACATTATTAATAATAATTCCGTAGGAGAGCTTGTATTATCTGGTAAACAGCTTGCAAGTTGTTATGTTAATAACATCAAACAGACGGAAGAAAAATTTGTAAAAATTAATAATAAAGATTGCTACTTAACTGGAGATTTATGTCGCTATGTAAATAATGAGCTTGTTTTTTTAGGCAGAAATGACGCACAAGTTCAAATAAAAGGGTATAGGGTTGAGCTTTTTGAAATAGAAAACGCCATATCAAAAATTGATGGTATTTTATCAAATGCTTGTATTCCTACACCTGTGGATAGCATAACATATGAAGGTGTAACAGCTTTTATTACAGTTGATAAAAATAATACTTTATTAGGGGGGGGGAATTTTTTTTTAAAGGAAATTCTCAACAAACAGTTGCCTGAATATATGGTTCCTTCTAAATTTATAATATTAGAAAGTATGCCTTATAATAATAACGGTAAAATTGATAGAAATAAACTTAAAACTATGGTTAAGTAGTTTTTATAATAGTATTAATAAGTTATATATAATAGTGTGTTAATATTAATTATATCTTGACTAAAGCTAGTTAAATACATAATATACTAGCTATATTTAATTTTGGAGTTTTATATGATTAAGCATGCTTCATATTTGCCAAACATACGCATAGAAAATGATTATTTTAAAGATATATATGATGATTGGAATTCTCAACGGTTTTACGAGCAAACAGGGGTAAAAACAAGGTATTATGCTTCTGAAGAAGAAACTACTGCAACTATGGGTGCAAAGGCCTTATTAAATTTAATAGAAAAGTATAATATAGATAAAAATGAAATTGATTTTATAGTATGTGTTACAGAAACACCAGATAATGTGTTACCTGCAGCAGCATATAAAATCCATAAACTTGTAGAGCTTTCAAAAAACTGTGGTGCTTATGATATAAACCATGGTTGTGCTGGTTTTACTTATGGTTTAATGACTGCATGCAACCTTGTAAAAACAAACAGTGCTAAAAATGTTATATTAATTAATGCTGATAAACTTTCGCCGTATTTAGATGATGAAGATAGGGGCATAAAAGTTTTAGTAGGGGATGGTGCTTCTGCTTGTTTAATTAATGAAGAAGTAGCAAATAAAGTTATGAATTTTGTTTTTGGTAGTGATAGTGATGGTTATGATAAAATTATTATAAAAGAAAAAGAATCTAGTAATTACCCAAAATCATATTTATATATGGACGGTATGGATGTTTTTTATTTTGCTATTAACTCTGTGCCTAATATTATTCAAGAAATACTTGAAAAAAATAATATGGAATTAAATAATATAGATATGGTTATACTTCATCAAGCTAATAAAACTATACTAAAATATATCCAAAAAAGATTAAAATTATGCGATGATAAATTTTATGTTAATATGGAAGATACAGGTAATACAGCTAGTGTAACAATTCCATTAGCTATTGAAAACTTAAATAATAACAATAAGTTACAAGAAGGAATGAATATATTGTTATTAGGTTTTGGAGTAGGTTATTCTTGGTGTGGAACTATTGTAAAATGGTAAAAGGAAACTATTATGGAAAATAAAACTTATTTAATCACAGGCGCCACTGGTGGCATAGGGTATAATTTAGCATGCTTTTTAGCTGGTAAAAATAATAATATTATATTATGTGGTAGAAATATTGAAAAACTAAATATATCACTAGAAAAAATTAATAAAATAAGTGCTTGTAACCATAGTATATTAGAGCTTGATTTAGAAAAAATAGAAGATATAAAAGATAAATTTAACGAAGCAAAAAATAAGTATAAAAAAATTGATGGATTTATACACTGTGCAGGTATTGCTCTACTTTGCCCTGCCCATTTAACTGATTATAATAAAATGATGTCATCATTTAATATTAACTATTTTTCTTTTATAGAAATAGCACGTCTTTTTGCTAAACAAAATTTTAATGGTGGAGAATGTGGTAATATTATAGGTATTTCTTCCATTTCTGCAACATATCCAGAATCAGGCAGAATAGCTTATGCCACATCAAAAGCAGCTATTGAAGTGGCAGTAAAAATATTATCTAAAGAGCTTATAAAAAAGAATATACGTTGTAATGCTTTAAGGCCAGCCCTTGTGAAAACAAATATTGCATATGATTTTTTAGATATGATAGGTCAGAATGTGGATAACCAAAATATACAACCTTTAGGTATTATAGAACCGGAAGAAATATCTTATATGATAGACTATCTTTTATCTAATAAAAGTAATAAAATAACAGGCTCTATTTTTGAAATTAATTCGGGGGGGGGGAATTTAGTAGATGTATCCTACCTATGAAGAAATTGCTAAATCATTACATATTAAAAAAGGTGATGTAATATTTTTATCTTCTGATATTTCTCTACTTTCATATGAAGCATTAGAAAATAGTAGCCGGTTTAATGGAGATGAATTTTTAAATATTATTATTGAAAAAATAGGGGAAGAAGGCACATTATTATTAC
>CALADT010000304.1 GCA_937890655.1 uncultured Mucispirillum sp.
CTACTTCCTAAATATCGTGGCTATGGTGCCATAAGCGAACAGTTTTTAAGGGGTGTTGTTTATTCTGGAATGTCAATTTATGAATATAATGGTATAATTGACGGTGGCGATATTTTATACCAAAAAGAAATAAAAATAGAAGATTACTTTTTTGCAGCAGATTTTATAGACGAAGTAGCAAAAGAAACAGCTTTATTTATAAAAGAACTTTATGCTGGTAATAATTTTCAGAAAATAAAACAAAATAACAGTCTTGCATTTTATTTACCTAAAACAAGAAAAAGTAGTAAAGTAATTGATTTTAATATTTCAGCACCATCCCTCTATAACTTTATAAGGGCATACTCCTATCCATTTAGTATGGCATCATTTTATTTTAAAGGGCAGGAGTATAAAATTGTATCTGCTTCTATTGAATCTTGGAGTGGTATAGAAGGCAAATGTGGGGAAATAATAAAACAAATAGAATACGGAATTGTAGTAGCCTGTGGTAGTGGTTCCATATTAATAAAAGAAGTAGAACATCAAGGAAAAACCATAAAAGCAGTATTAATTGATGCTTATGAGGGCGATATTCTACTTTAATTATTATATTTTTGTAAAAATATAAATTCCTATATTTTGTTCATAACTTATTATTTCATTATTTTCATATGTTATATTAATAGCTTTTTGAATATGTTCTGGAAGTGCTTTTAAAAGTGATATAAACTCTGATTTTTTAGAGTTATCTTCCATATGTTCCATACTTATTACTTCCTTAAACTGTAAAAAATAGTTAAGCCTGCCATATTTTTTTGCAATATCTAATACTTCATTAACAGTGTAATAGCGAATATGTTCTTTATCATAAACAGAAACAGCTGAATTTATAAAGGCATCTTCTTCATATACTACTGCTTCTGTTATAACAATAACGTCATTCGGTTTTGCAGAGTTAAATAGATTTGCTAAATATGTTTTTATATCTTTTTCTTTATATAGCATATATTTTGAGTATGTAACATTATCTTTATTAATATTACGAACATCTAAATAATGGTTAATCATATTATTATCTTTCATACATTTGCTAAACATTGTGCATTCTCCATGCTTTTTCTAAAAATGATAATATAACGGCAGATAAATCTTCAAACTCTAGTAAAAAAGCATCATGACCGTGGTCTGATTCTATTGTTACTCGTTCTACATTATTACCATATTCTTTCATTATATCACACATTTCATCCATTTGGTAGGCTGGAAATAAAAAATCTGTTGTAAAATCTATAAATAATGAATTAGCTTTTATTCTTTTTAGTGCTTCAGTATAGGAGCCGTAACCATAAGATATATCAAAAATATCCATAGCTTTTAAAAGGTATAAATAACTGTTTGCATCAAACCGTTCTGTAAATTTATAGCCGTTATAACGGAGATAGTTTTCCACTTCATAGGCACTAAAAAAATCAAATATACTATCTTGGTGGCCTAATTTTCTACCAAATTTTTGGTTAAATGATATATCTGATAAATATGTAATATGGCCTGCCATTCTTGCTATGGCTAAACCGTCTTTTGGTGGTGTTTTATCATAGTAATTACCGTTTTGCCAGTTAGGGTCTTTCAATACTGCATACCTGCCTACTGTATTAAAAGCCATAGCCATAGGAGTAATCCTACCTGCTGCAGATATTACAATACTATTTGCTACAATCTCCGGAAAAGTGAGAGACCACTCAAGGGACTGCATACCACCTAAAGAGCCACCTATTACACAAAAAATTTGGTTAATACCTAAATAATCTAATAATTTCTTTTGTGCTTTCACCATATCCCTAATGGTTACAACAGGGAATTTTAAACCGTATCTGCACCCTGTGTATGGGTCAATACTTGAAGGGCCTGTAGAACCATAACAGCTACCTAAAATATTTGAGCATATTACAAAATACCTTTCTGTATCAATAGGTTTTCCTTTGCCTACCATTTCAGACCACCAGCCTTCTGTATTACTATCATGAGAAATACCTGAAGCGTGAGCAGAACCTGTTAAAGCATGGCATACTAATACTGCATTATTTTTATCATTATTTAATGTGCCGTATGTTTCATAAGCTATTGTAACAGGAGAAAGTATTCTACCACTTTCTAAATAAAATTCTTCCTTAAAAGTTACATTCATGGTTGTAACTTTTTCTTGTGTGCATTCTTTATCCATTAATTTTCCAATGCGTTATTAAAATCTTCTATTATATCATTTATATTTTCTATACCAACAGATACCCGTATTAAGTCATTTGTTATACCTGTTTTTTCTAACTCTTTTTCCTGTAATTGTCTATGTGTTGTGCTTGCTGGGTGTGTTACTATGGTTTTAATATCCCCTATATTAGCAGCATGTATAGGAAAA
>CALADT010000305.1 GCA_937890655.1 uncultured Mucispirillum sp.
AATATCCTGGGCTAAGCCTTACTGTCCCTACTGGGAAAGTGTCTAATAACTGATGAGTTAAAGGCGAGCATTGAAGCCCTGTCCTTGTATGTATATCGTAGTTTTGGTTTAAAACTGCACCTACATCTTCAGCATCCCAACCTAATACATTAAATGAAAGAACTGCTGTTCTTGGCATATCTGGTGATGGGCCATAGAGTTTTATATTATCAAAGTTTGATAAATAATCCCACAGTTTTTCAATATGGGCTGCTTCTTTTTCAGCTATTGCTTTTATACCCGTTTCTTTTATAAAATTTAGCCCTTCTCCCATAGAGAGTATTCCTGGAACGTTATGCGTTCCTGATTCGTATGCTTCTGGCCAATTTACAGGCTGGCATTCTGATTGAGAATCAAAACCTGTGCCACCCTCCCTAAATGGACGGAGTTTAAAAATACGCTCCCCTAACACAAGTAACCCTGTGCCTTGTAATCCATAAAGGCTTTTATGCCCTGCTGCTGCTAGCATATCTATTGGCATATTACGCATATCTATTGGGACAACTCCTGCAGTTTGTGCAGCATCTAATAAAAGATAACTACCTTTTTCCCTTACAATCTGCCCCAAAGTTTCTATGGGCTGTAACGCTCCTGTTACGTTAGAGCCATGACATACTACCACAAGTTTAGTTTTTTCAGTAACAAGTTTTCTAAACTCATCAACTATTACATAACCAAATTCATCACAAGGAGCAATATCAAGTGATATATAACCATCTCTTTCCATTGCTTTTAAAGGCCTTGATACAGAGTTATGCTCTGTATGGGTTATCACAACGTGATCACCTTTATTAACAAAACCTTTTATTGCCATATTTAAAGCATCTGTTGCACTATACGTAAATATAATACGAAAGTCTTCCAACAGGTTAAAAAAATCTCTAAAACTACCACGCACATTGGAAACTCCAAATGTAGCTTTGGCTGCTGTAATATGGTTGCCCCTGCCTGGTGTACCTATACCTACTGATAAGATATCTTTTACCTTTTCAGTAACGTTTAAAGGTTTAGGAAAACTTGTGGCTGCGTTGTCTAAGTATATCATATTATTCTGGTTTAATCAGGCTACCTTTTAAGTTAAAACCTGAATCCTTCATTAATATATCAAGATGAATAGTTGCCCAGCCTTCTTTACCTAAACTATTTTTATCTTCGCCTATATATGTTTTTAAGTAAGTGTTACATTTATGGCAAAGGTCAATTCTCATGTTAGGTTCATCTTCGCTGTCTTTTATACTCATCTTTTTCTGGTCAATATTATCACAGTATGCACAACCCATACGTTTATAAACCCACTCTGTGCCACAATGGTCGCAGTGGAGAAAACGTTGTCTGCCTCTTTTGGTATGCTTAAAAAAAGCATTAGAAGCATCTTGAGCACATACAGGACATACGCCTTTTTGCCATGGGTTATCGTTTACCCATGTATTTAGTGGTTCTTTTATACCACTTAATGCTTTACGAATGGATACCCAAGCAAAATAAAGTAATAAATCTTCTTTGATTTTGCTTTTTTCCACAATATTTTGGAATGTATCTGCATCGTTTTTTATAACTGATGTTATAAGTTTTTTTGCATCATCTACTGATATTTCACTGAGTTTTTTACTTTCAGCTTTAATATCTTCTGGCAGAGAATTATTATCTTGCAATAAAGCAAGTTTTAAAAGTATGTTCCCTGCTGTATCTGATAAATTAAACTCAATATCAGTTAGCAATAGTGATACACCATTATTATACTGCTCTTTGGCATTATCAATATTATTAGGTAATGTTTTAATAACATCTACACCATCTAATACATTTTCTATTGCCATACCTAAAGCAGCAACCTCATTAAGATATGGATGTTTTTCTAGCCATTTATTTGCTGCTTTCTCAAAGTTACTCATCTACTATGCTCCTGCTTTTGATACATTTACAAGGCATGCTTTAGTTTCTTGAATCCAAGTGTTAGGGTCCCCTGCATCAATAGTTAAAAGGTTTGTACTAGCTGCCTGACTAAGACCTTTAAAGCCCCAGTTATAAGGCATCCATACAACTGTACATTCTTCACCATTAATATTTAATGTGTGAATACGGTTAGTAACCATAGCTTTAACAACTACTTCACCTCTTGCAGAGTTTACTTTTACACTATCCCCATTTTTAATATTTAACTTATCAGCTAATGAATGTGGCATTTCTATAAAAGTTTCTTTCACAAGTTCGTTTAACCAAGGCACATTTCTTGTATATGCACCTGAGCACCAGTGTTCTGATACAGCAGATGTACATAATACATATGGATAATCTTTTTTATCTCCAATTCCTTGGAAGCCTTTTACACGTGGGTAAATTAAGCATGGGTTAGTTGCTACATTTTCGTGTAATATATTTTTAGTAGGACTTTCTACCGGTTCATAAAATTCTGGAATAGGACCATCACTTGCAACATATGAAGTATCCCTTGGTAAAACATTATTACTATTAGGATCTGCATAATATGCACCGAATAAACGACCTAAACCTTCGCCTGTCATACGGAAAGGTTTTTGACCGTTTGCAGTGTTAGGGCCGTCACTTACAGCTGGAACATCAGGAATATCATAACCTGTCCATTTTTTAGCGTTTTCATCCCACCATACAAGTTTATTATTTTCATCATATGGCTTACCATTTTTATCACAAGATGCCCTGTTATATAAAATATGGATATTTCCTGGCCATGTCCAAGCATATTTAGGGAAAATACCTAAATTTCCTGGGTCTGTTTGGAAATCTTTTCTAAGAGTTTGGTTTTCGTTATTAGCAAAAACACCAGCATATACCCAACAACCTGTTGATGTAGAACCATCATCTTTAATTTCAGATATACCATTTAAAAGTTTACCTGTTTTTGTATCATAACCATTAATTTCTTTTAATACAGTTTCAGACCTGTTATCTGCAGGATAATTCCACTTAGCAAGTTTGAAAACTTGGTCTTTTGCTTCTGTTGAGTTAGCATATTTT
The DNA here is from genome assembly GCA_937890655.1 of uncultured Mucispirillum sp. Classification (GTDB taxonomy): domain Bacteria; phylum Chrysiogenota; class Deferribacteres; order Deferribacterales; family Mucispirillaceae; genus Mucispirillum. The sequence continues at coordinate 3,034 of CALADT010000305.1, forward strand.
TCTCTTATTTTTTGGAATAAAAGGTCAATAATTTCAATATCAGGTTTTGCTTCACCAAGTGGTGCTAAACCTGCATAACGCCATTGAACAAGACGGCTTGAGTTAATTAATGTTCCTTCTTTTTCTAAGAATGAAGCAGCAGGAAGAAGAATAACTTCTGTATCTATTGTGGAAGGGTCAACACCTTCTCTTTTTTGCCAGAAGCAAGCTGTTTCTGTTTCAAATGGGTCTGCCACAACAAGCATTTCAAGTTTTTCAAGGCCTGCTTGAACAATGTTTAAGTTAGGGCTTGTAACAAGTGGGTTTTGACCTGTAATATATAAAAATTTCATTTGTTTTTCTAATGCTGTTTCAAAAATTCTATAAATAGAATAGTTTTTACCTGCATTAATTTTTGGCATTAATGAATATAAGTAATCGTTACCTGCATGAGCGTTTTCCCCAAACCATGATTTCATTAAGTTTATCATAAATTTAGCACGGAATGTTCCTGAATCTTTAGTCCATTCTTCTAGTGTCTGCTGTCTATGGTTAGGCGTGTTTAAATATCCAGGGAAATAGTTGAATAATACAGCAAAGTCAGTTGAACCTTGAACGTTTGGCTCTCCACGAAGTGCGTTAATACCAGCACCTGGTTTACCAACGTTTCCAAGTAATAACTGCATAACTGTAAAACTTCTTATATTTTGAACACCTACTGTATGCTGAGTCATACCTAAAGCATACATAACTGTGCCAGGACGGTTATTTATAAGCACGTCTGCAATTTTTTGAATTTCATCAGCAGGAATACCTGTAATATTTGATGAAGTTTGTAAATCATAACGTTTATAAAATTCTCTTAATTTCATCATAACGCTATCAGGGTGAGTTAATGTGCCAACTATTGGTTTACCTGCACCATCAAGTTGATATGCCCATTTTTTCTTATCATAAGAATGTTTTTCTTCGTTATAACCAGAAAATAATCCGTCATTAAAGCTGTATTCAGAAGAAACAAGTAAAGCAGCATTTGTATGAGTTAAAAGATAATCTTTATCATATGCTTCTTTTTCAAGAATATAGTTAATAATTGCACCAAGAAATGCAATATCTGTTCCAGGGCGGATTTGAGCATGAATATCTGCTAATTTTGATGTTCTAGTATAGCGTGGGTCAACATGAATGACTGTTGCACCATCTGCTTTTGCACGCATAATCCATTTTGCACTCATTGGGTGGTTTTCAGCTGCGTTAGAACCTTCAATTAAGATAACTTTAGCATTTTTAATATCCTGCCATGTGTTAGTCATTGCACCACGACCAAAAGCAGTGTTTAATGCTGGTGGTGTTGAACTATGGCAAAGACGTGCTTGGTGTTCAAGGAAAGATACACCTAACATTCTTGTCATTTTAGATATTAAGTAACATTCTTCATTGTGAACTTGTGCTCCACCAACAAAACTTAAAGCATCACATCTGTTTACATTATAAGTTTTGCCATTTTCTTCTTCTGTTGCTATCCAGTTTTCGTCACGAACTTGAACGATTTTGCTAGCAACTTTATCAAGAGCCTCATCCCAAGAGATTTCAACCCATTTATCACTTTTTGGAGCTCTATATTTAGGTTTAAGATTACGTCCATCAGAGTTAGGAATAACAGACATAGATGCACCTTTACTACAAAGGCCGCCTTCATTTACAATATGGTCAGAATCGCCTTCAAGGTTAATCATCTTGCCATCTTTGACATAACCAACCATACCACAACCACATGCGCAAAAAGTACATATTGAAGTGTATTCTTTTCCGTCTTCCAATTTAAAGCCTTTCACTGCTGCATGAACAGATGGAATGTTAAAGCCAAACCCAGCTAAAGAAAGACCAGCGCCTACTGCTGTGGTTTTAAGTAATGTTCTTCTGCTTACTTCCAAAGTAGCACCTCCCAATATTACTAGGAAAAAGAAAGACATTGTTTCTTTGACAAATATGTTTTGACAAATTATGTAATCTTGAGAAAATAATATATGCACTTAACAATAATATTCCTTTTCCCATAACACAACAATAACACAAAGATTATCTTTTTACAAGTAAAATATTATAGAAAAATCAGAATTTTTGCCTATTTATCAACATGTTAGAAGTTTTACAATTTTTACACATTGTTTTAATAATATAATATAACTATGTTATAAATTAATATAGTAACTTAGAAAATTTCATTATATTAAATAGTAATAAAATATCTTTATTTGACTATAAGTTATAATAATCTAAATCAACAAATTATCTACTATTTTAATATACTATTTTTATAAAATTAGATAAATTTTGTATAAACATTAAAAGTATGAAAAAAATTATTTTAAAACATATGTTTTATTTTATATGATTTATATAATATTGCTATAACTTACTTATATTTTTCAAGAATTTTATTATAAATATTATTAGGAACTAGCTTTTCAATATTACCTTTATTACGTGCAATATCTCTGACTATTGTAGAACTTACAAACAAATATTTACTATCAGGCACCATAAAAACTGTTTCAATATTATTATTTATACTTCTATTGGCATAAGCTATTTGAAATTCATATTCAAAATCAGCAACAGCTCTTAACCCTCTAATAATGTATGACGCATTTTTTTTAACCATATAATCTACAAGTAAACCATCAAATGATTCTACAATAACTTTTTCATCATTTTTAAACACATCTTTTATCATTTCCACACGTTCTTCCTTTGTAAAAAGATGTTTTTTATTAATATTATCAGATACAGCAATATATAATGAACTACACATTTTTAATGCTCTTTCTGCAATATCTTTATGACCTAAAGTAAACGGATCAAAAGAACCAGGATAAACTGCTACCATAACTACCACCAATATATTATTTTTATGATGTATATACTATAATTATTTTATTAGGAAAATCAATAATTAAATAAAGGGTATGGAAAAAATATAAACTAGATCTTGAAAGAATTTAAAATATGAATATAATCATATCCTCCTA
>CALADT010000306.1 GCA_937890655.1 uncultured Mucispirillum sp.
CACCCCATGTGCTTTTTCTTCTGTTTTTCATATTTTCTAAAGCATAACTTTGGTTAAACCCTTGAGATAAAGCGTAAGTTCCTATTTTTCTCCATGCAGAGCTACCAAAATAATAAAAAGATGTATCATAACCTAAGTTTTTAAATATTTTACCCGTAGATGAATCAAAACAAGGAATATTACCTGTTCTTTCACTGGTTGGAAAATATGTTCCATATAAACCGGTAATTAAAAAATCAAGAGTTTCTATGGTTCCATAACCATTTTGAATAAATACAGGCATTTTTAAGCCGTCTTTTGATTCTATTAAAGAAAATAAACTTTCACTAATACCTGCTTTCCTAAATTCATCAGAAAAATGGTATTCTGAAAGTGATTCCATAACAATAAAAAAGATATGGTCTGCACTATTTTTTGTTCCTTCTACAACTTCTTTTTCCATAAGTAATGTTATGTTATCTTGGTCTTTATAATCTGAGCCAAAATATTCTTTTAATACTTGTTGAATAGTTTTGTTTTTAGAATATCTTTCAAAACTTTCTCCTTTAATAGATGCATATGCTCTATTTACCCTATCTAAATCATGTATTGCACCAGGGGATACTTTTTTAAGAAAGTTATTTTCGGGTAACCTTATAAGGTAATTAACATCACCACCTTTTAAATTAAAACTAGAAGCTGTAAGTAGTAGCAATGAATATAGTAACATAATACCTGAAATAATATTTATGGATAATTTGCTTTTAAATTCTTTTTTTTCAATTTTTTTAAATATTAATAAATATAAAACAAAAGATATAATAGAAAATAAAAATATTAGCGAAACTTTTAATATTACATTATAATCACTATTCATGGCAGTTTGAAAAATAGCTTTTTGGTCATCATAAATTGTGCCTAGTAATATTATATTAAATGTATCATTAAAAATAGTGTAATATGTATCGTTTACAATAGTAGCTGTAATAATTATAAATATTATTAAAAAAGAATATACATATATTACCCCATTTCTAAAGGATTTTATGAAAAAAAATAATAAATAAAGAACAATAAATATAAGAGCTAAAGCACCTATTATTCTACCGTCATACCTAAAACCTGCAACAAGTGTTGTTATAATATCAGAAAAAGTAACACTATTTTCATTAGTAGATAAAAGAGCAGAGTTTTTTATACCACTATTTAATATAAAACCTATCCTGCATAACATAAAAATAAGTAACATATAAATAGTAAAAACTAATGTTTGAATATAACTTTTTAAAATATTGTTAGCCATTTATTTCTCCTTAATTATTAAATGGCGAGTATATATAAAGTTGGTATAAATATCAATAAAAAATTCCTATTTTTACATTATTGTATTATATAAATATTATGATATTTTAAATTATTTTAATTGCAAAAAGTAATGATATATGGTATTTTTTTGAAAATATAAGAACTCATATGAATAAATTTTATACATACACTATACGACAATTTGTTAAAAATCTTATTATAGTAACATTACTAATATTAATAATATTACTACTATCGTCTTTTTATGGTATTATTAATACATTATCAGGTTATGACCATAATATGGTTGATGTTATTAGAATATCTATTGCAACTATGTTAGTAGATATTAATTCCATTATTCCAATGATAGCAGCTGTTACAGTTATTGTTACTATGCTTATATTAATGCGTAGTAATGAACTACTTGCTTATATGACTGTTGGTGGTTCTGTTGCAAGGCTTATTTTTCCATTTTTATTTATAGGCATATGTTTAACATCTGTTATGATATATATTGAATATAAAGTTGTTCCTGAAGCAAGGCTTTATAAAGATGTGGAACTTAAAAAGATAAAAAATGGAGTAAGTTTTACTCAAAATATTACAGGATTTTCTAATACATGGTTTGTAGGTAATGATAAAATTATTACAAATATTGGTTTTGTATCAATTTCTGATAAAAAAGTGTATAATGTAAAAGAATATTTTATGGATGGCAATAAAATAAAAAATATTGTGGAAATTGAAGTTATATCAAAACAAGGGGATAAATGGGTGGCAGATAATATTACAGTAAATAAAATATTAACGAACCCACCTGTTATAGAGCATATTGAATCTAGAGTATTAAAGGAAGGCACAAGTATATGGGAACAGATGATGAGCCTTTCCACCACCAATGAAAAGGCATTAACCCCAAAAGAGCTTATTACCATGATTGAACTTTCAAAAGATAAAGGTATAAGTAGCACTCAATATGAAATAAGTTTTTATTCTAAAATAGCTTCTGCATTATCGGTTATTGTTTTAATACTATTTTTATTCCCAATGTCTATTGATTTTTCAAGAAATTATTCCATAGTCAAAAATACTGCCATCTCTTTTACGTTTGCATTAGTTTTTGTAATAGCACAATTAATAGGTAAATCCTTAGGGGAGTCTGGTGTTCTAACACCTATTCCTGCAACCTTTGGGCCGCTTTTATTATTTCTTATAATTAGTTTATTATTAATTATAAAAAGAAGCCGTGCAAAATAATTTAATCATTTACTAAATAGTTGCCATTTTTTTCTATTTCTATAATGGATTTATGCTTATATTTATTTTTCCATATAATATGAGTAACATTATTATTAATATCTTTTTCTTTAATAGTGTTAGATTTTGTATGGTAAAAATATTTACATTTATTATTATATTTATTTAAGCAGGTATTTGTAAAATTATCTCGTGATATATTTTTTATTTTAATAAAATTATTATTACCACCAAAAACCCTTATTTCCCCATTATCAAATATTTTATAGCCATATTTTGTTACAAATGGCAAAAATTTATATTTAAAGCTATTGTAACTACCTTGATAAAATATTTCTCGTTTATTATCTTTATATATTATAAACCCTTTATCTCGTGGGCTAAGATATAAAAAATTATATTCATTAGGTTTAGGAGCAGGGTAAAATATTACAAGTAAACTAATAAGTGATAAAAATTTCCACTTATTAGGTAAAAGTAGTGTAATAATAGCATAAATTACTGATAATATTAGTAACCATAGTGGAATATATTTAAA
>CALADT010000307.1 GCA_937890655.1 uncultured Mucispirillum sp.
TATTGAGCCACCTTTTTATTATACAGGTGTAGGAATACCAAGAACTGACCCTGCATTTTTGCAAAGTTATAGAAACATTATAAACACAAAAAAATACAGCCCTGTATTAGAAAATATTAAAACAACGGCAAACTCTAACTATTATGATATTAATGGAGATAAACTAAAAAACGTCCCAAAAAATATTATACCTATTAACCATACAGCAGAGTTTTTCTTAAAATATAAATCTATACATATAATTGATGAAATGCCATTAAATAGTGATTTCTATTCTGAAAGCCTGTTTAATAATACATTTAATATATTTTCAAACCTACTGCCATTTTTTAATTTACTAAAAGAAATAGTTAAAAATAAAGAAAATTAAAATTTTGGCACGCCTTTTGCTTATAAATTTGCAAGTGTAAAATTTAAGTGAATTTATAATTAAAAGGAAGTGAATCATGGGTTTAGGTATTGAAGAAAGATACGAAAATTTTTTAAATGCTTGTTTAGAGAAAGATTATGAACAAGTGGAAGATATAATATTTGACAGGTCATTTAGAATTAATGTTAATGAGCCATTAAAAGACGGTGCAAACGCTATTGTTATTGCTGCTCAATTAGATGATTACAGGCTTGTAAAACTTTTATTATTAAACGGTGCAGATGTAAACTCTACCATAGAAGACGGCTGGAGTGCTTTAATGATAGCTATTAGGGCTGGTAACTATGATATAGTTAAATTAATGATAGATAAAAATGCTGATATTAATATGAAAAGCCCTGAAGGCTTAACTCCATTAATACTTGCATCTTTTTGCAATAATTTAGAAATAGTAAAACTTTTAGTAACTAAAAAAGCTGATGTAAACGCTGTTACAAAAGATAATAAAAATCCATTAAACCAAACAAAATCACAAGAAATTAAAGATTTCTTAATTGAAAACGGTGCAGTTGATAATTCTAGTGAAGATGTAGAATATAAATATGTGGAAAAAAACTTAAAAACTGCTCAAGAAAATTTTGAATACGGCCAAGAATTACAAATCCACAATTTATTTGAAGAATCTATTATATATTTCAAAAAAGCTATTGAAATTGATAATAAATTTGCTCGTGCATATACAGGTAAAGGGCTTTCTTTAATTATGACAGGTAAATATTATGAAGCAGTGGCATATTTAACAAAAGCTACTTATATGAACCCATATGATTCAGAAGCACAACTTTATAAAGGTAATGCCTTAGCAAAAATTGATAAACATTTGGAAGCTATTGCTTGTTATGATAAGGCATTAAAAATTAATCCTGCTTCTGCTCTTTATTATGTATATAAAGCTGATAGCTATGCTGCTATGGGTAAAATTGACGAAGCTGTAAAAAATTACGAAGCAGCTGCTGAACTTAAACCTGATATGAGAGAAGTTTATACGAAAAAAGCTGCAATACTTCATAAAATTGAACGTTATGAAGAAGCTATAATTAGCTACGATAAAGCTATTGAGTTAAACCCATTAATAGCTGTTACACATAATAATAAAGGTGTAATTATGCATAAATGTGGCAAACTTGCTGAAGCTATTAAATGTTTTGAACAGGCTTTAGAAATTAACCCTGAGTATGAAAACGCACAAAAAAATAAAGAAGTAGTTTTACAGTCTATGGCTGGTTAATATAACAATATAAGAAAGCCTTTTTTATTAAGGAAATTTTTTCTCACTATAAGAGAATTATATTATAAATTAGGCTTTCTAAATACTTATAAATCATATAGTTATCACTTATAAGAAAAATTTTCCTAACAATATTATTTTGCAAAAACTAAAACATCTATTCTTTTTGCACCTGCAATATGTAATGCTTTTACACATTCATTAATAGTTGCACCTGTTGTGAAAACATCATCAATTAATAAAATATTTTTTTCATGTTCTTTTAATGGTTTACAGTAAAAAGCGTTTTTTACATTTTCTTTACGTTCTTTTCTTTCTATATGGGACTGAAATTGAGTATATCTCACTCTTTTTAAGTTATGCAATATAGGCACATTTAAAACTGATGATGTATACTTGGAAATAATATCTGCAGGGTGATAAAAACGCATAAAACGTCTTAAAAAGTGGCTTGGAACAGTTGTAATTCCGTCATACTTTGTAACAAAATTAGGCAAATTAATTAAATGGTGCAAAGTATATTTTAACCTAAAATTATAATGGAATTTCATTTGGATAATAAGCTGACGAACATATTTATCATAGTGATATAATGCGTATATATTCGTAATTTTATTAGATATTTTGCCACTACACCTGTAACAAGAAGCACCGGCTTTATTAATAGGAAAGCCACATTTACCACAAAAATAAATATAAGGCTTAATATTATTTATGCAATTTTCACATAGTGGTTCATTAATGGCAGCTGCCCCACTACACGCAGGGCATTTGCCATAAAATATTTCATTTAACATAATTTATGCTAATAAACTTTCACCACTCATTTCTTTTGGTTGAGCAAGTTTTAAAGCCTGCAACATAGTAGGTGCAATATCTGCAAGTTTACCATGTATACCGTTTAAATTACCACTGTAATTATAAACTGCAAATACAACAGGGTTAATTGTATGGGCTGTATGTGGTTGGTTATTTTCATAATCCCACATTTGTTCTGAATTACCATGGTCTGCTGTAACAAATAATATAGCGTTCATATCTTTTGCAGTCTGCATTACTTTACCCAAACACTCATCCACTGCTTTACAAGCTGTAATGGCAGCATTTTCCACACCTGTATGGCCTACCATATCAGGGTTAGCAAAGTTCATAATAACCACATCTATATCCCCTTTTCTAAAAAGCTCCTCAAATTTTGATTCCACTTCATAAACACTCATTTGTGGTTTTAAATCATAAGTAGCCACATCTCGTGGGGATGCTATTAAAGCACGTTCTTCGTTATTAAAAGGTTCTTCTCTACCACCATTAAAGAAGTATGTAACATGAGCATATTTTTCAGTTTCTGCAATACGCAACTGTTTTAAGCCGTTATTACTTACTACTTCCCCTAATATATTAACTAAATCTTCTGGTGGATAAGCTATTGGTAACCCAAAGGATTTTTCATACTCTGTCATAGTTACCACATTTAAGTTAGGTTTTGCACCTCTATTAAAGCCATCAAAATCATCATTAATCATAATGCTTACAAGCTCTCTAACTCTATCTGCACGGAAGTTCATCATAAATACGCTATCGCCGTCTTTTAATACTCCGTCTATACCTTCTATTTTTACAGGTTTCACAAATTCATCAGTTTCTGTGCTAGATTTCATAGCCTCAACAGGGTTTTTCGCAGTGCTTTCCCCTACACCATTTCTAATAAGGTTCCATGCTTTTTCAACTCTGTCCCACCTTTTATCTCTATCCATAGCATAAAATCTGCCTGTAATATCTGCAATTTGACCAGCATTATTTTCTTTTAAGAAATTATCTAAATCAGTAATATATGATAAGCCACTGTTTGGTGGAGTATCTCTACCGTCAGTAAAAGCATGGATATATACTTCTTTTATACCATACTCTTTAGCAAGTAAACACATACCTTTAAAATGGTCTATATGAGAATGAACCCCACCGTCAGAAATAAGCCCTAAAAGGTGAAGTCTACCACTTGAGTTTTTAGTATCTTCCATTAATTTTTTAATAACAGGGTTAGTTTTTGCACCACCCTCTTTTATATCATTTGTAATACGAAGTAAATCTTGAAAAACTATTCTACCAGCACCTATATTTGTGTGGCCTACTTCTGAATTACCCATTTGGCCGGAAGGCAGGCCAACACGTTCTTCAGAAGCATCTATTAACGTCCATTTGCCGTCTTGCATAAGTGATTGGAAATTTACAGGGTTGGATTCAAGTATGGCATTATGTTCTTTATCTGTTCTATATCCCCATCCGTCAAGAATAAGAAGAATTACTTTTTGTTTATCCATTATCTTCTCCTTTTATAGTATAGTTTTAATGTATTATGATATATATATTATAAAAATACAAGGAAATTTTTGTATTACAATACCATTTTCTATATAATCTTTTTATACTAATTAATCTTTAAATGCACCATTTTTACCATATTAAATAAATCTGAAAAAAACATTGTAGCTTTTATTTTTATTTGTAGCCCTTTTTTATTAGTATATTTATAATAGGCTTCTTCTTTTAATAACTTTATGCCGTTATTATTTGCAAACTGCTCTCCATTATTAATATAAAAATAAACTTGTGCATTTTCATGGCCTACTTGTTTCATATACCCTTTCATTTTTTTCATACCGGTTTTATTTACAGTATCAAAAAGCAATTCTATATTACCATATGATTTTAGCATATTTATAAGCCATACAACTTTATCCATTGCAAAATAATAAAAAAAACCTTCTGCTGTTAAAAGTATTGGGTTATTAGGCTATTCTTTTCTTATTTCTTTTATCCATTTATCACTAAAAACATCACTTACTATTCAAAATTAGTAGAATGGACAGCTCCAGCAAGAAAAGTATATTCTGTATATGTTTCTAATGAGTTTATCTTTTATGGAAAGTGCTTTTTCATCGTATAATATATTAGGAAAATGTTCCCCTGCGTAAATTCTTCCAACCATAGGGATAAATAATGTTTCTACTATTTCACTAAAATTATCCATTTATATTCTCCTTATTATTTTATCCATGGAATACACCTATTTACCTTTTTACAATAATTAATATATTCTTCCCCATAAACTTGCAAAAGCCATTTTTCTTCCGTATTTTTTAATAATATACTTAAAAATATATAGTAAAATAATATAAGTGGTATTAAAATAATATTGCCATGATAAAATATAACACCACTTAAAACAAACATAACAGCAGTATAAATAGGGTTTCTTACATACTTATATGCACCAGAAGTTACAAGGTTATTTTCTCTTATATTTTTAGCAATTTTATTTATAATCACAGCATTTGCCCACAATATAAACCCTACTATTATAAATAATATACCTATAATATTTCCAACCATGTCCCATATATTATTATGAAGATTTATAATAATATTTTTATTTTCTAGGTAAAAAAATACTATTGTAACAAATACAACTATAATTGTATAAAGCGGGCCTACTCCAAATACAGATAAATGCTTTTTCATTAATCACTCCTTTTATAACCATATCGCTATTGATAATTGTTATCAATAATACAACAAATAATAAGTATTATACCATAATTTAATATAAAGATAGTATATATTTTTATAAATTTATTAAACAATAGAATATCATTTAATTTTATTTTTTTAATATATTTCCATAGATATAAAATATTAATGTGAAATAATGTTTATTTATATTTTTGTTGAAGTTATTATTTGTCGTTACTATATTATATAATATAGTCAGAGGTGCGTCTATGAATAAAATATTTAATTTACTAATTATTTTATGTTTAGTTATTTTTAACCCTGTAACAATTTTTTCACAAGAATTGCCACATAATAACCAGTCTTTTTCAAAATCAAAAAAATTAATGAAAAAAGTTTATTATGATAATCAAGTGAGTTTTTACTGTAATTGTGATTATGTTTATAAGCAGATTAATGGTAAAGAAAAAACAGTGGTTATCCCTGAAAAATGTGGCTATATTCCACGAAAAAATAAAGAACGTGGGGCTTATATAGAATGGGAACATATTGTGCCTGCCCATGCTTTTGGCCATACAAGGCAGTGTTGGAGAGAGCATATTTGCACGAAAAAGAATGGCAAAAAATATAAGGGAAGAAAATGTTGTGAGAAAATAGATGCAACATTTCGTATAATGCAGGCAGATATGTATAACCTTGTGCCAGCAGTGGGAGAACTTAATGCCGATAGAAGTAACTACCATTTTTCTATAATTACAGGGGAAAAACGAGAGTATGGAAAATGTGATTTTGAGGTGGAAAATAAAATAGCAGAACCTAAAGAAGATATCCGTGGCGATATAGCAAGGACTTATTTTTACATGGAAGATACATACGGAATAAAAATTTCTAATAAACAACGGCAAGTATTTAATATATGGAATAAAATAGACCCTGTTTCTACATGGGAGAAAACAAGGGCAGAACGTATAAAAAATATACAAGGCAATGAAAATAAATTTATTACAGAATACAAGTAAAAAGTTTATTGTTTAATGATTAGTTAAGGATATTTATATTTCAAAAAAGACCCCATTTGCCTATAACAAATGGGGTTGCTTTTTATACCGTCATAAGTAGTAATTTTGATATTTGCATAATTAAATGCTTTTAATTAGGTTTTTTCCACATCATTTTCGCAAGTTCTATAATATCTTCTGATGGAAAATTATTCACTATATTTTCAGTTTTTTCTCCATCTAACTCACGAATGACATTTTTTAATTCCCTATTTACTTCTTCCACACTTTCTAACCTAAACTCGCTGGAGCTTTTGTTCATCTGTGCAGATAAAAACCGAACGTCATAAATATCACTAAAGTTTACTTTTTCTACTTTAGTTTTTTCTAACTTTTTCTCATCATGAGATTGACGGTATGAGGAATCGCTTAAGCTTGCATCTATTTTTGATACTTTATTTATGTTATCCATAACCATACCCGTCCTAAATTATTATGCGTTTACTACCTAGCAAGAAGTGTCATTGCATAAGTTGGTATTTGGTTAGCCTGTGCAAGCATTGCTGTTGCAGACTGCATTAATACCTGTTGTGCAGCTAAATCACTTGAAGCTTGTGCTATATCTAAATCTCTAATACGGCTTTCAGCAGCTATCATATTTTCCCTTGTTGTGTTAAGGTTTGTAATAGTGTATTCAAGCCTGTTGATTTGTGCACCGGCTGTTGCTCTTGCTTTTGATATTTGTTCCAAAGCTAAATCAAGTTTTGTAATAGAGGTTTGTGCATCAGAAAATGTTGCAACATTAACATCATCAATACCCATTGATTTTGTATCAAGCCTGCCTATGGAAATATCTAATATTTGCCCTTCGTTTGCACCGATAGATGCTTTTGTAGCATTATCTGTAATGTGTAAAAATGCTTCTGTTTTATCTGTTTTTGCAGAGAATTTTAAGCTATCAGTTGCAGCATCATATGAAATATCTGCAGCAGAAGAAGGAGTAATATCAATATCTACGCCTTTAATAATATTTCTTAATCTACCGTCAGTTACAACATCTGACCCTGATTCACCTGTAGATAAGTTTTGAACAGTTACATGTAATGCAGAATCTGTTGCAGCTTGAACTTGTGTTACCCCTAATGCATTTAATATGCTTTCATCACCTACAAATGTAAGGTTAGAATCTTTACCAAGTAAAGCACCTTGAATTGTAAAAGAACCAGCACTTTCGCCATTTTTACCATCATCAGCTGTATATTTTACTAAGTTTCTATTAACTTCACTAGCGTTTGCACTATCGTTTGGTGCACCCATTTCTAATTGATTAATAATAGCTGCATTTAACTTACTTTGTAAATCTTCAATAGTATCGCTACCTTCTAATACCACTTTTGCAACTTTACCGTTACCACCATAAATACTTATTTCTTGGCTATTATCAAGAACCATTCTTCCATCTGCATTGGTAAATGATTCTATTTGAGAAAGTTTTGTATATTTTGATGCAA
>CALADT010000308.1 GCA_937890655.1 uncultured Mucispirillum sp.
ATTTTAGTAGGTTCTAAAAACTTTATAATTGAAAATCATATAGAAATTTCTAAAAACTATGAAGGACTTATAAAAGAAAATGAATCTCAAGGTTTAACTTTTGTTTATGCTTCTATTAATCATGTTTTAGCAGGAATATTTTGTGTAACAGATACTATAAGAGAAGAAGCATTAGTAACTATAAATAACATACAAAATAATGGTAACCATGTATCTATTATAACAGGGGATAATTATCAATCAGCTAATATTATTCTTAATAAAGCAGGCATAAAAGCAGATATTATAGCAGAAGTATCACCATTTGATAAAGGTAATATTTTAAAAAATGCTCCAGATATACAAAAAACTGTTATGATAGGTGATGGTATTAATGATGCCATAGCATTAACTTCTGCTAGTGTTGGTATTTCTATGAGAAATTCAACAGATATTTCAATGGAAAGTGCTTCTGCAGTTTTACTTCGTAACGATTTGACAGTAATAGAAAAATCCCACAAACTATGCAAGAAAACTTTAAGAATTATTAAAGAAAATTTATTTTGGGCATTTTCATATAATATTATAGCAATACCACTTGCTGTTACAGGTTTAATTCATCCTGTTATGAGTGCTGCTTTTATGAGTTTTAGTTCATTATTTGTAGTAACTAATTCTATGAGAATCAAAAGATAAATATTATGAATATGTTATTAAAATAATATAAAGTTTTCAATAAATATAAAATGGTAAATTATAGATAACTTGTATTATTTTTAATATTTTTTTATAAATATATTATCTTATATTATACATAGAATTAAAATTGGGTCTGTGAAAAAAGTCTGTAAAAAAGTGCAAATATTTTAAATCTATGTTATCCTGAATAATAAGGAGTATAACATATGTCAGACAAGAAACAAATAATAAAAACGTAGAATGATAAGAAGTCAATTACAAATCATAAGTAGTTTAATATCCGAAACAGGTACAGATTATTGTAATAGTTATAAGAATAAACAAGTTACCAGTAATTTTGGTAAATTAAGTATATAAGGTCCACAGGATAGATAATCGAGCTATACATCCCAAATAGTGAAGATACGTCAAAAGGATATATCAACAATTGATAACAAGATAATATCCTTATATTCTAAAGGTATGATAACACTTCAGATATCAGAAATAATAGACTATCAGAGAGTTTTATATCCAACGTAACAAATAAACTTCTTCCAACAATAGAAGAATAGTAGAACCGCCCATTAGATGAGATATAACCTATATTATATATAGATGCATCCATTATTCAGTTCGCCATAATGGTATAATTAGTAAATTAGCAGCCTATATA
>CALADT010000309.1 GCA_937890655.1 uncultured Mucispirillum sp.
CTTAGCTTCATTATATAAACTATTATTTTTAATAGTTTCTGATAAATTCCTACAAAAATCTTTAGATAACTTTCTCACTGCATAAGAAAAATTACCAAAATTATCTATTTCTTGACTTTCCTTATTATCTATCATTGAATAAAAAAATAAATGAAGTAACCATATGGTAGTAAGCCTTTGCTGACCGTCTATTGGATATAATATATTTTTTTCATTATCTATATATCCATATATATAATCAAGATTAAGGTTAAGGTTTTCATTATTTGAATTAATAAACTCAAATAATGTATTTAAAAAAGCATCACGAATGATTTTATCGCTTCCCTGCACATAATCTCGCTGTATTTCTGGAATATTTATTTTATATTGTTTTAATAAATCATTTAAACTATAATTTTCACTCATTTTAATTATCCTTATTTAAATTTCCCATAAAAGTTACTATTGCTGAATTAATATTATTTGCATGGTTTTCTTTTTCTTTTGGACCCCAAAATTTAATATCACTATTATAAAATATTTGCCTTGTCTGTTTTAACATATATTCACTACTTTTTTCTAATTTTTTCCTTTTATGCTGAAATAAAGAATTATTTAAGGAACTATTAGTACTTTTTTCAAGTAATACTAAATTGCCTATACCATTAATATTATCAGAATTAATCTCATCTATTTGCTCTAATATACTTTCTTTATATTGCTTTTTTCCTTCTTCATCTTTTGAAGAATATTCTAGATTATTATTTACTAATTTATCTATATCATCTTTTAGTTTTTGTATTTCAACATCTGTTGTATCTTTTAAAATATATTGAAAATATGAACTAACTTCTTTAAACCACTCCACTATTAATTCTGTTTCTTTTTTATCGTTTCCTTTATTTTCATTTATATAACTCTCTAAACTTTTTGAATTTTGGGCATGAATATGCTCCAGCGAATAATTTTGCTTTTTAAAAATATTAAATTTAAGCTTTTCTTTAGATTGTTTATCGTTAATATGTAATATTATATCATAAAAAAGTAATAAGTTTTTTATATCACTTTTATCTTTTTCACCATATTCAAGATCATCTAATTTATTTTTTGGTTCTTTTCCTTTAATATATACTGTATCTGTATCTTCATCTATTAAAATTAGATTCTTAATAACTCCTATAACTACACTATTAATCTCATCTTTCTTTTTCAAAGATATACTACTTTCATCTTTATTAATTATTTGTTTAATATTGTCTTTATCTAAAACAATAATAAACCCTAATAAGTGATATAATAGCTTTCCTTCTTCATCATTAATTGGGTATTTAACAAATGATTTAAATACACGTGCTATATTTTTTATTTGATTCCATATATTATCTAATTTATTTTCTTTATATTTTTCATAATAAAAATCAATTATATTTTCTTTACTGTTTAATTGTTCATAATAAAATTTAAGATAAAACATTATTCTATCACTATTTTTATTTATATCCTTATTATACGTATTATAGAAATAATAAATTTCATCTTCGTTTTCCCTTAAATCCTGCTCTATTTTATACCATTCTTCTGCTTTTTCTTTTACCCTATTAACATCATCATTATTTTGGTTTCTTGATAAAAACATTGCCTTAATTAATTCTACATCGGTTAATTGTATTTTACCTATATTTAACCTTTCAAATACATCTAATTCATTATCTTCTTCTATTTCATACCAAAACACACAAACCTTGTTAAGTAATGTTTCAAAAAAGATTTTTTTAAAATCTTCTTTATCATCAAAAACCTTTTTTATATTTTCATAAGCCATAGACATATGATGAAAATCAATATTACCAGGAATAGTATTATCTTTACTATTAATATTTTCATCTTCCTTATTTATACATTCTAGAAATTCTTTTGATTTTTCTCTTGTTTCATATTCCAATGAAAATAACTTGCATTCAGAAAATTTTTCAAAATATTTGCATAGTATATAAATAAAAGTTAATCGCTGTTGACCGTCTATTAAAATATACTCTAATCTATGGAATGTTCTATAATATTTATCTTCTATTGTTTCAATCTTTTTCTTCACAACAATAGGTTGTAAGCTATATTTTGCATTTTCTTTATTATCTTTATTTTCTTCTATAAATTTTGTTATATCTTCTAAAAATTGACTTGTTTCATGATTAGTCCACCTAAAACCACGCTGATAAGCTGGCACAAAAAAATTATAATTATCATTAAGCAATTCTTTTATATATATTTCTCTTATCGCCATAATGCACCTAATTTATTGTTATTAATACAAGACTATATATTAATAGAAAACAAATTATTTTACAATAATTTAATTTAATAATAAGTTGATTTTTTAATAATTTAATTTCTAAAAACTAATTTAAATTATTAATATGTTATTAATAATTATGTATGATATCCATAAATTATTTATGAATTTAGCTGAATATATTATCTATAAATATAAGTGCAGATAAATAAAAACCCCACTTGCTTAAAAAACAAATGGGGCATACCTTATTTTAAGGATTATTAAAATATAAATCTATTTTATATTTCTTTTTTTTCTTTTAACTCATCATACCATCTGCCATGGTGAGCTTTTGCATAGCTTTCTGGAACTATACCTTTTGTCATACCCATAAATGATGGACGGCTTGCAGGGTGGCCAACACTTAAATAAATATGACCTATGATTACTGCAACCATTATTGCCATACCTGCATCGTGTATTGGGTAAGCCCATCTTACAACTTCCACAGGGAATAACTCTTTAAACCACATAATAAACCCAGTAATAACCATAACAATAGCACCTATAATAGTTAATACAGAGTTTAATTTTTGGCCACCGTTAAAAAAGTCTTGTTTTGGGACATTTTTTGCTTTACCTATTAATTCTAATGGGAAAACTGTTAAAAATTGAAAATCATATTTTTTCCAACTTGTAACATTTTTTGTCCATTGTAAAAACCCTTCTCTATCCATTAATATCATAAATGGAGTAGGAAGTAAAAATGTAATAGCAAAAACTCTATGCACAATTTGTAAAAAATCAGGCACTTTTATTTCTAAAAACAGAGGTAAACCTGTTAATACAAGCATTATGAAGCTAATAGCGTTTGTCCAGTGTGCTATAACTACATACTTACTAAAGCGTTTTACAGTTTTTTCATTACTCATGGTCATCACCTCCGTGTTTTCCGCCGCCTGTAACAGCATTTGCAACAGCAGCACCTGCAACAGCTACAACAGCTGCACCCATTAACACTTTACCTACTGGTTGAACTTTTTCTTTCCATACATCTAAGCTAGGTGCTAATTCTGGTTTATCTGGCAACCCGTAAACTGACGGTTTTTGAGGTAATACATAAATCATTGCACCACCTTTAATACTGTCATTTGTATCCACGTTATAAGTGCATGCATCAGGGTATTTTTCTTTTAAAACAGCTAACCTTTCATTAGCTATTTTAACCATTTCTTCCCTTGTTCCAAATAATATAGCATCAGCTGTGCAAGTTTTTGCACAAGATGGCATATATTTTCTGTCGTAATCGTTTTCTATATATTTTGCAACTCTGTCTTCACATAAATTACATTTAGTAGATTTTTTAGTTACTGGGTCTACATGAGGAACACCAAAAGTACAGTTAATTTCACAGTAACCACAACCGATACATAAATCGTTATTGTGAGATACTATTCCATTTTCTTCTTTTTTCAACGCTTTAGTTGGGCAACCTAATGCACAACCTGCAATACCACAATGCATACATTGAAATTTTAAGAAGTCCCATCTAACTTTATTATCAACCATTGTCTCTTTCATACGGATAAGAGTATATGTTTTACTACTTAAATCCTTATGAGACTGATATTCACCATCAAAAGGTGTGTTATCAGCGGGCAGATTTTTCCATTGTTTACATGCTACGGAACATCCTCTACAAGCAGAACATTTTTCCACATCATGCAGCATAGCTATTTCTACTGCCATATAAGTCCTCCTTAGACTAATACACCGGCACATCAACTTGTGCTATACGGCGTATTGCATTACAAAAATTATCAATATCTTTT
>CALADT010000310.1 GCA_937890655.1 uncultured Mucispirillum sp.
ATAACAGGTATTACATAAAGCACCATCCATTCAGGGCGGTTGTTTGATTTTCTAAATGCTTCCACAACTCTTAAACGTTTTGCAAGTTTTAAACGTTTTTGCATACTGTTAGTTTCTCTTAATTCGCTTTTAAGCTCTATTAAAAGAATATCTAAATCCACTTTTTTAAGTAAATCTTTTATACCTTCAGCACCGATTTTAGCAACAAAACCGTTTGCACCAAATTCTTCAACTGCTTTTCTATATTGTTCTTCTGTTAAGATTTGTCTTTCTTTTAAAGTAGAGTTTTTAGGGTCTGTTACAATAAAAGATTCAAAATACACTACTCTTTCAATATCTTTAATAGATAAATCAAGAATAGAACCTATACGAGAAGGAGTGCCTTTAAAAAACCATATATGACATACAGGAGATGCTAAATCAATATGCCCCATACGAACACGGCGGACTTTTGATTGAATAACTTCAACGCCACATTTTTCGCAGACAATACCCCTATGTTTCATACGTTTATATTTACCACATAAACATTCCCAGTCTTTAACAGGTCCAAAAATTTTCGCACAGAAAAGACCATCTCTTTCAGGCTTAAATGTTCTGTAATTAATTGTTTCAGGCTTTGTTACTTCCCCTGATGACCATGTTAATATTTTTTCAGGTGATGCAATTTTTATACGGATTGCATCAAAAAATACTGAATTCTTATCTTCTCTTACACTTTTTTTCATAATTTTTTAATTACCTCATTAAATGAAGTTTTAAGTATTTTCTAAACTCGTTGCAAAGGGGGTTACCCTTTGCAAGATATTCTATTATTCACCTTGTTCGTTTTCATCCCCAAGGTCATCTTCGTCATCACTGTCGTTATCAAAACTAATGTTTTTTATAACGTCATCACTGCTAGGAACATCTTCTTCTCTAATACCAGCACTCATATTATTTAACTGTTCATTAGATATAAGTTCATCACCTGTTAGCAGTTCAATGTCAAGAACAAGCCCTTGTAATTCTTTTATAAGAACGTTAAAGGACTCTGGCATATTAGGAGTAAAGCTAAAGTTACCATTAACTATAGATTCATAAACTGCAGTTCTTCCCTCTACGTCATCTGATTTAACTGTTAACATTTCTTGTAAAATGTTTGCAGCACCGTATGCCTCTAATGCCCAAACCTCCATTTCTCCAAGTCTTTGGCCACCAAATTGTGCTTTACCACCAAGTGGCTGTTGAGTAACAAGTGAGTATGGCCCTGTTGAACGAGCATGTATTTTTGTATCAACTAAATGGTGAAGTTTAAGCATATACATTACGCCTACTGTAACTTCTTGGTCAAAACGTTCCCCTGTTCTACCGTCATATAATACTGTTTGACCGTCAGTTTGAAAGCCTGCTTCTTGAAGAAGTTCTTTAATATCTTTCTCTTTAGCACCATTAAATACTTCTGTTGCTACATGTTTTCCTAATTTTTTAGCAGCCCAACCTAAGTGAGTTTCAAGTATTTGCCCAATATTCATACGAGAAGGCACAGATAATGGGTTTAATACTATTTCCACAGGTGTGCCATCAGGTAAATATGGCATATCTTCTTCTGGAAGAATACGAGATACAATACCTTTGTTACCGTGGCGGCCTGCCATTTTATCACCCACAGATAAACGTCTACGGATAGCAATATATACTCTTACTGATTTTAACACACCAGCAGATAACTCATCGCCTTTTTCAATTTTTTTACGTTTATCTTGGAATTTTTCTTCTGCTTCTTTTTTAGCAGCGTTACATAAAGCATCAGCTTTTGCGTATTCTGCATCAAAATCTGCTTTGCCATCAATATTTAATGATGACATTTCTCTTGCACTAAGCGGCCATAAGTTTTCTTCATTTAATACAGTGCCGGCTTTTAAACCTGCTGCATCTGCTTTTAATGTTTTGCCTGCAAGAAGTGATATTAATTTATCTTTTCTTGCGTTTTCAATGGCTGCTACTTCTCTTGTATATGCAGAAGCAATACGTTCTGCTTCTCTTTCTTCTATTAATTCTGTTCTTTGGTCTTTATTAATATCACGACGAGTCATAACTTGAACGTCTAATATTGTTCCAGATATGCCAGGTGGCACCCTTAATGATGCGTCTTTAACATCACCTGCTTTTTCTCCAAAGATAGCTCTAAGAAGTTTTTCTTCCGGTGTAGCTTGTGTTTCACCTTTTGGTGTTACTTTACCAACTAATATATCACCTTCTGATACTTTTGCACCTATTCTTATAATACCACTTTCATCAAGGTTTCTTAATGCTTCTTCAGAAATGTTTGGTATATCCCTTGTTATTTCTTCTGCACCAAGTTTTGTATCCCTTGCATCAATTTCAAAAACTTCTATGTGGATAGATGTAAAAGCATCTTCTTTAACTAATTTTTCAGATACAAGAATGGAGTCCTCATAGTTGTAACCCATCCATGGCATAAATGCTACAACGATATTTCTACCAAGAGCAAGTTCCCCTCTATCAGTTGACGCACCGTCTGCTAATGTATCGCCTTTTAATACTTTTTGGCCTAATGATACATTAACATTGTAGTTTATACATGTATCTTGATTTGAACGGCGGTATTTAATTAAATCATGAACATCAATACCAAATGAACCGTCTTCTTTTATATATCTTACAATAATTGTATCAGCATCTACATAATCCACTACACCGTCATGTAATGAAATTAATGCAGAACCAGAGTCAACAGCCACTTTCCTTTCAAGACCTGTTCCTACAATAGGAGCATCAGTCCTAATTAATGGCACTGCTTGACGTTGCATGTTTGAACCCATTAATGCACGGTTAGCATCATCATGCTCTAAAAATGGAATTAAAGCAGTAGATACAGAAACAATCTGCATAGGTGCAACGTCCATATAATGCACTTCGCCTTTAGGTGCGTTTAAGTTTTCACCTTTATAACGGCATGCAACTTCTTCTGTTAAAAAATTACCGTCTGCATCCACAGGAGAGTTAGCTTGTGCTATATAAAAATCTTCTTCCTGTAAAGCATACATATATACAACTTCATCAGTTACTCTACCATTTTCAACTTTTCTATATGGAGTTTCAATAAACCCATATTCATTGATTTTAGCATATGTAGTAAGAGATGTAATTAAACCAATGTTTGGACCCTCAGGAGTTTCAATAGGGCATATTCTACCATAGTGAGATGTGTGAACGTCCCTTACTTCAAAACCTGCTCTATCTCTATTTAAACCACCAGGGCCTAATGCTGAAAGACGACGTTTATGAGTAATTTCAGATAATGGGTTGTTTTGGTCCATAAACTGAGAAAGCTGATAACTACCAAAAAATTCTTTAATAGATGCAGATAATGGTTTTGCATTTAATAAATCTTGTGGAGTTAAGTCTTCTAAGTCCTGTAAACTCATACGTTCTTTTACAGTTTTTTCCATTCTTGCAAGGCCTATACGTATATGGTTTTGTAACTGCTCACCTGCAGCCCTAACACGTCTATGTCCTAAGTGATCAATATCATCAATATGTTCAATACCTAAACGGATATTGTTTAACATTCTTACAGTTTCTACAATATCTTCTTTTGTGAGAGTAATAGTATCAAAAGAAACTGCTTCTTCTGTAAGGTTTAATCTTTTATTAATTTTTAAACGACCAACTCTTGATAAATCATAACGTTTTGGATTAAAGAAAACATTATAAAATTGTGCTGCTGCTGTATCATCAGTTGCAGGCTCACCAGGACGAAGTTTTTTGTAAATTTCAATTAATGCTTCTTCCTTAGTTTTAATTTTATCTATTGATAAAATATCTCTAATTGCAGAGTCAGAATTTTGTCTGTTAATAAAAAGGATATTAAATTCTTTAATACCATTAACTTCAAGGTTTTCTAATATTTCACTTGTTAATGAAGTATTGCATTCAAAAATAACTTCCCCGTTTTCATCAACTAAGTCTTCGGCTAAAAAGCTATCAACTAAATCAGCAGGGTCTATTTCATACTCTTTAATACCTGATTTTTTTACCTTTTTAAAAGCACCTTTAGTAATTGCAACATTTGGTTTTACAAGGTATTCATCACTTGAAGGGTCTTTTATACCTAATGTAAGTTTTTGGTCAGTAATAACATGGTTTTCATTAAATGATTTAATAAATTTACCATTTACTATTTTTACATTATCTTTTGCGTAATATGTATCTAATATATCCTGATTAGTTAAACCTAATGCTTTAAGTAAAACAGTAACAGGGATTTTTTTCTTTTTATCAATACGAACATACATAACGTTTTTGGCATCAAATTCAAAATCTATCCAAGAACCTCTGTATGGGATTATTCTCGCACTATATAAGTGTTTTTCTGCAACACTTTTACCTGCTGTTAAGTCTTCAAAGAAAATACCAGGAGACCTGTGTAGCTGGCTAACTATTACACGTTCAACACCGTTAATAACGAAAGTTCCCCTTTCAGTCATAAGTGGTATATCACAAAGATATACATCGCTTTCAGTAGCTGATAAGGTTATTTTTTCGCCAGTATCATCATTTATATCATGGGTAGATAAACGCACTTTAACTTTTAAAGGCGCTGCATAATTTGTATTTCTATCAATAGATTCACGTGGAGAATATTTAGCTTTTTCAATATTATAGCTAACATATTCAAGCACAGAAGTATCGTTAAAATCTGTTATAGGGAAAATTTCATGAAAAACTTCTTCCAAGCCCTGAAGTTTACGTTTATCTTCAGGGATATCTTGTTGAAGAAATTCAGCATAAGACTGTTTTTGAACCTCTATAAGGTCTGGTATATCAATAACTTTCTTAATTTTAGAAAAATTGATACGCTCTATTGGTTTTTTTGCTTTAAACATTCTTTACTCACCGCTGATTGTGATTTTTGTGTAAAACAGGGGGAAGCCCAAAAGAGCAACCCCCTTT
Source organism: uncultured Mucispirillum sp. (assembly GCA_937890655.1). GTDB lineage: Bacteria > Chrysiogenota > Deferribacteres > Deferribacterales > Mucispirillaceae > Mucispirillum. Next base: position 4,960 of record CALADT010000310.1, read on the forward strand.
ATAAATTCTCAAACACAAAATGTGTTATTTATTAATTATTTATACAATTTAAGCTTCAGCTTTTGCAATACCTTCTTTAACTGGTTTTGGTGCTTCGTCAACTAATGCTTTAGCTTCTTTTAAGCCTAAGCCAGTGATTTCACGAACTACTTTAATAACTTGAACTTTTTGAGCTCCACCGTTAGTTAAAATAACGTCAAATTCAGTTTTTTCAGCTGCTGCTGGAGCTGCGCCACCTGCTGCTGGAACTGCTGCTACTGCTACTGGTGCAGCGGCAGAAACACCGAATACATCTTCTAATTCTTTTACGAAATCTGCAAGTTCAATTACAGACATATTTTTTAAAAATTCTAAAACTTGATCTTTAGTTACAGCCATTTTAAGCCTCCAATTCTACTGTTCGTTTTCTTTTTTAATTTTTAATGCATTAAGCACATTTACGAGACCGCGTGGAATATTCGCAAGCACGGACACGAAATTCGTAATCGGCGCGTTCATGCTGCCGAGAGCTTTCGCCAAGAGTTCTTCTCTGGATGGTAAATCAGCAATTTTTTCAACGCCGTTTTGGTCAAGTGCCATTCCATCAAAATAACCGCCTTTAATAACGAAAAACTTAGACATTACTGCATCTTTAGCATATTTTTTTGCTAATTTGGCAGCAGCAGCAAAGTCCTCTTTAACTACAACTAATGCAGTGGGTTCTACAAGAGTGTAATCAATATCATTAATATTCTCTGCGTTTAACGCTTTTTTGAGAAGTGTGTTTTTAATAACACGATAGTCATTACCAGCAGATTTGAAGCTTCTGCGTATTTCATCCATTTGGTCAAAAGTAAGACCTTTATAATTAGTGATGATAACACCTGCAGATTCTTTAATCTCAGCTGCAATACTATTTACAAGTTCTATTTTCTGCTCTTTTCGCATTTTCAAGGTACTCACCTCTAAAAACAGAGCCGGTTGAATATATGCTTTAGTTTCCACAGGGTTTTATACTACTCACTGAAGGTAGAACCTGTTTCTTCAACCCGCTTTTTGTCAATTTAATAAATATTTTTTCTAATAAATAATATTAGAAGTTTTTAGGGTCTATTTTAACACCAGGACCCATAGTTGTTGATACATTAATACCTCTTAAGTAGATACCTTTACTTGTAGAAGGTTTAGCTTTTACAAGTGCATCAATAAGAGTATTCATATTTTCAACAAGTTTGCTAGTTTCAAAGTTTTTTCTGCCAATAGGTGCATGAACTATAC
>CALADT010000311.1 GCA_937890655.1 uncultured Mucispirillum sp.
ATATTTTATTTTTCAATAAGATAAATTAATTTATAATATTAAATAATTTTATTAAGCTAATTAAAATAATAATCATAGAGAAATTGTAGAGACATAGGCAAGATTTCACTTGATTTTTAAAGGAAATTATAATATATATTTAATTGATATGAATTATCAATTAAATATACTGAGTTATACTATTTTATCTGTAATAGTTTATAAGGTTTTATAGTAAAATCAAGTAAGGGTATATTTTATACCCTTACTTTTTTATTTACGGTTGTTTTTTTAATTCTTTTGAGATTTCATCAATGTCTTTACTACATGTTATACTACTATCTTTTAAAAGCTCATTAATTATATCTTTATCTTTTGTTTCATATATACCGTTTTTAAAAACTGCCACCCCTTTTGTATGGACTGCTTTTAAGTTTTTATAGCTTGAGTGTAATATCATATAACCTCCTAGAAGTTAAGAGTTAATATGCCATGACATTCTTCGTTGGATACTTCAAGCCCACAGTCTGTTAAGAATGTATCCACAACACCATCATAACCATCACTTTGTATATTTGTTTCCATTTTTGTTTCTTCTATAAAGTGAAGCATTAATTCTTCTAAATCAATAATTACAGCAGAGTTAGGGTAAACTGATGATAATACAGGGTCATACATTATATTTAATTCCCCATATTCTGTATCAATTTTATCAAGAGATATACCATACTCTTTTAATAAATTACCACTACCACCTGCAAATGTTTTAATTGCGTTATCGTTTAATTTTGCATTAAATGATGAACCTGTAAGCATAACTTTATCCCCTGCTGAACCTTTATCTGCCATTGCACCTAATATTTCATTAATAGTGCCTACTTTAAATTTATCTGGGTTAGTAATACTCATTACATTTGTTTTAATGTAATGAAAAAGCCCACCTGTAACATATAATGGGTCAGCCCCTGAAATATCTTTTTTTGGTTCCCCAAACATTAAAGACTGTTCTATATCGTTTTGATGAAGTCTTAATATTTTATTACGTTCTATTTTACGTCTACTTTCTGCAGTGTTTCCGTCATCACCATATTCCCCTTGACGAAGTTTATTTCTAGTGATTTTTAATGTTCTTCTAAAAGTTTGGCAATAGTTGAAGTTATCATTTTTTAAAAGCACTGTTCCTTTTGGTGCTAAACTTCCCTCTGGGTATGCCACAGAAATATTTATAAATGAAGCAACACTATCTTCTTTATCTGCTTCTATATTTTGTGCGCTTGTTACACCATATGCCCTTTGGACAGTAATAGTTTTACCATTGATTTTTGTAACACGCATTTGTTCGTGGGTTTTAATATTTTTAATAATAGAGCCTTCTGTTAAAAAAGCGATATTATCTTCATCTACTACAACTGTTAAATCTGTAGCAGAATTATTAGCAGGCTGGATTTTAAAAACAGGTTTATTAAGTTTTGTTTCAAGCCATTCAAATTTTTGGTTAGTTTCTGCAACTGTTCTGCCTTTTGCCTGAAGCATCATAAATAATGGTGATAATTTAGCATTTTGGAACACTTTATCCCTTAATGCTACACTCCTTTTTACTAATTCTTCTTGTGTTTTTGTGTTATATGTATTATAAATTACGCTCATTTTTTTCTCCTTTTATATAAAATCTTCATAAGTTGATTTTTTTTCATTATTTTTATAGTTACCACCTTGAATAGAGTTTGGTGGAAAAACAATTTCTGTTTCTTTTTTATTTTCTTTATTTTCACAGGCTGTTATTTCTTTAAAAATATTATCATAAAATTCCAACAACCTTTCCACATTACCATGCATTCTTGAAGATAAAATATCTCTTGCATCTTTAAAGGCCATACTTTCAAAAGCATCTCTTGCAGCAGATTCAACACTTTCATATTTATCCCCATATTTTTCATAAAGGCTTTTATCAAAATTTTTTATTTTGATTTCTTTTTCTTTTTCTTTTACTGCCCTTTCTTTAAAATATGCAAAATAATCTTGATGATTAGCTTTTGACATATCAAAAGGTTCTTTTGTATATTTTTCTACTTCATTAACTGCATATTCATTAATTAAACGAATATCATCTAATGTAATACCTTCCATATATTCCATATGTTTTGATGTAAACATGTTATTTTTTCATCTTTTTTCATTGGAGTTGAAAAAGTATTTATAAGTTTTAAAATATCTTCTGGCATATTATTTTCACTGCCTTTATTTTCATTAAATATTTTAATAATATCCTCTACTGAATATTTTTTTATTTCTTCGTTTTTTTGTTCTTGATTTTCCATTAAAATCACTCCTTTATATTTTTATTTTTAAGAAGATTAAAAGCATCTTCTCCATGGGCTATATCTTTTAAAATATCGTTTTCTATTTTTCTCATAATAAAAGCCATGCCATGTAATTTTTCTATATTTTCACAATTTTCTAAACTTTTAAATATTTCAGTTTTATATTTATTTAAAAGTGGCTTTATATATTCATAAGTTTCTGAAGCCTTAAAACCAATACCTGCACTTTTTTTTAAATTTTCTATACTATACTCCACTTTCCTGCTCCATAATTCTTTCTACACTTAATAAATAGCTGTCTGTATCCTTTAATCCACTTTCTTCTAAAAGTTTTGCCATTAAGTTTCTTATACGCAGCCTATCTGTTAAGTTACGTGGCTCTCCTATTTCTATCATCATTAATAATGCAGAATTTAAGGCTCTTCTTCTTGTTTCTTCTGTTCCTGTGGATAAAGCTGGGGACACTGTTATATCAAAATCCACATCTTTTATATCATCAGGGTTTACTTCTATTGTATCATTTATAAGCCTTATAACTTGTGCGTTATCAATAAACTTCTGGTTTTGGTATATTAAAAACTTATATGTATCTTTTAAACTTTCTGCAAAATTTAAAACTATTGCTTGCACTTGTGAATTAGAAGATTCATATTTTATAGTAGCCTCTGTGGCACTGCTATAATCCATAGATTTAGATATACCTTGTTTCATTTCACTAACCCCTGTTACTCTCTGGTTTTCCTTATCAAAATATTCAAGGAGAGTAAACGAGTTATTGGAAATAGATTCAAAAGGTTCTGGTGCAAATATATTATTAATATCAGCACTATCACGGACTGCCACATACTGCTCACTTGTAACCATTTGGGAAGGGTTTAGTAAATCATCTACTTTATAAAATATTTTCCTGTTATTATTTCTTCTTGTATTTTCAAGTATTTCTCTTATTAATGCCGTTTTTATAATTTGAGAGTTTTCTGAAAGTTCAGCTAAACTTCTACCTGCTATACTATCCATAGATAAAAATGGGGCATATACAAAAAATGGATACATTCCAAAACTATTTTCTTCTATGGATAATATTTTATCACCACAATAAGTTACAACAACATTTTCAAGTAAACCGTCTTTATTAATATCAAGCCTGCCCCAATATTCATTAAGCATATACATTTTTCTTGCTGCATTTTTATTGGAGTATTCTTTTATATTTATATGTTTTTTAATATCATCATCTTCATAGGAAGAAGTAATATTATTAATATCTGATATATTTTTATACCGTCTTGTTAAATAATCATAGTTTACAAGTTTCCTATGTATTATAAAGTTTGCTTCTTGAATTGATGTGGCATTGGCATCAAATAAAAATTCATCATATGGTAACACTTCAAATACAGGCTGATTTTTTGCAATATATTTAGCACTATATTTTACCTTATATTTTTTATACCCTTTTGTATAATATTCTTTATATTCTACTTTATATCCTAAACTTATAAGCTCCTGTAACTTATTATATGTAACAACATTTTCTATAACCTTTTCTTTAACTTCTTTTACCCATACAACTTTTAAAGCAGCACAGCCTGTTATTAAAGCATTAGTAATAAGCCTTGTAAAAATAGTATGGTATGGGTTTAAAGCTGTAATTTGATAATTTAAAAGGCTTTGTAACTTCCTAGCTTTTTCTTCATCTTCACCATTTCTAGCAGAGATTTCCACAGGGTTATTTGTAAACAATAATTTATTAATATCAGGCATAATAGTTCTAATAGATACTAATACATCACGGCTTATAAATGAGCTTTGTGGCATTCTGTTTTTTTTTACATCTATTTGCTCTCCATTATAAAGGTCATAATATTTTTTAAACTTCGGTTTTAATTGACTGTTATAGTAACTTAGAGCCTGTTCTTTATCTTCTTTTATTATTTCTAGTATTTCTTTATCACTTAGTAATATCTTCATAATTATACCTTACCTTAACATTAGTGAGGGTAGTTCTCGTTTTTCCCTTACTATATTTTGTGCAAATGTTAATGCTAACGCATCAGCACAGTCAGGACTTGCAAGCCCTCTTTTTTTCATATCTTGTTTTTTTTCTAAAAGTATTTGAGCATTATCGCCCCTAAAATAGTAGAAAGGCCCTGCTAAATCTTCTTTTAAGTCGCTATCATTTGGTATATCTGCCTGTTTTAACCAGTCAGCCATACGGCACCACATTTCAGCACGTTTATTCATATATTTATCTTTTCTTTCAGGTTTTCCGGCAAAATCAATACCTATAACATTATAATTTAACCACTTTAACCTGTCATAAACTCCAGCACCAATACCACCTAAATCAATAAACACAGCTTCCGGCTTAAAGGATTCTATTTCCCTTATAACAGCATCTGAAACTTCCATTGTATCAAGTGAGCTATATTTTTTTAAATCATAGAGTTTTAAACCCTGCCTTCTTGCTATTACTGTTTTATCTTCTCCAAACCTTGCCACATCTACACCTATTATTCTTGGAGCATGTGAAAATATACTTTCATCTATATTACGGTTAGTAGCTTCCAAAATATCATCTCTTTTAATAAGTGATGCACTGTTACTTGATGGAAACTCCCCTAAAACCCTCACCTTTACAAAATCACTTTCAAGTCCGTAGTCTGCCACCCATTTATTTATTTGACGTTTATCAGTAATAGGCACCGTTCTGCTATCTACTTTTAATGTATAATACCTATGCCTAAACCTGCCAAAACACTCATAAAACCTGCCGTTATTTCTTGTAGGATTACCAAAACATACAAAAAATATTTCTGTATTTTTATCCGTTAAGGCCCCTTCAGCTACTTCCCATATACAAGTGGGTATAGCTGAAGCTTCATCAAAAATAATCAAAATCCTACCACCTTGATTATGCAGCCCAGCAAATGATTCAGGCCTGTGTTCGCTCCATGCAACAGCATCTACCCGCCATGTTTTTTCATAACGTGGGTCTTTGCTATATATGGCAGTTTTACTTACTTCAAACATACTTTCCACAATGGAAAGCCTATGCCACTTGGAAAGCTCTGCCCATGTTTTGCTTTTAAGCTGTGTTTCTGTATTGGCAGTAACTATTCCTTTTGTGTTAGGCTTTGTGGATATTGCCCACAGTATAAGCCATGATACTAAAGCACTTTTGCCTATACCGTGGCCTGAAGAAACAGCAATCTGTATAGCTTCTGATAAACTAATAATCCCTTCTTTTATGTGAGTTAATATATTTTTTTGCCAGTCTAATATATTATGGTCTTTTAATTCATCTTTTCCCCATGGAAAAGCAACCTGCACAAATAATAATGGGTCTTTTTCAAGTTTAGTTAATATATAAGCTAAATCGTTAATAGATTGGCTGCTAAGTTGCTTCTTCATCTTCTGATGCCTCAATTAATTTTTTTGCATTTTGCATAAGTTGAGCCATATCATCTTTTACAGCAGTTTGTTTATCACTATAACCAAAACTACATTTTAAATTAAATATTACACCTGTTGTGGCATAACTTTTATCTGTTAGCATATCTATTGCTTGACTTTCCATTCTTAATTTTATTCTATTAATAGCAGGGGCAAATTCTTCTTCTTTTTCTAAATCATAAAACTCCTGCTTATTTGTAAACCCTAGAAAATATGATATACCAGCAATGGAACAAGGTTTATTTTCTGATTCCTGTTCTAAAAAATACTGTTCTGCCATTTTTTCTAAATCTTTTGGTTTTTTATATTTTTTATTCATTTATTATCCTTTTTTATATTTTTTATAGGGCTACTATATACATTTATTTTATGGATATGTCCGTAAAGTCCTTAATATCATTGAAGATAAATTTTTATTAAAAATACGTATTAGATTTTGTAATGATATCTAATATCAAAATCATGTTATTTTTTACTTGATAATAATTTAATAAAATTATATAATGAGTATCTATGTTATTTTATGGTATAAAAAAGGTGAACAATTTTGCGTAATATAGTAATATCTTCGTTATTTTTTACAGTTATGTTTGTTTTTTGCAACAATTCATTTGCCTTTGATAAGCAGAGTTTTGTAGATAGCTACTCTGGTATTGAATTTAAAATGCTTAACAATAAAACATATTTAGCTGTTTATGAAGTTACTCAAGAACAGTGGTATAAAGTAATGAATACAGCACCTTTTTCTTTTAATAAAGGCGGTAATTACCCTGCAGAAACCATATCTATTGGGGATATTCAAAAGTTTTTAAACATATTAAACGAAAAATCTAATTCAAAATATAGGCTACCAACAGTTGCAGAGTGGAAAGAAGCTGCAGAGGGTGTTTTTTTTAATAAAGATGATGCCTGCTCTAGTGCTAATGTTTATGATATTTCATCTAACAGTGTAAATAGGTTTGGTAATGCTTATTTTGAATGTGATGACAGGTTTCCAAATACTGCCCCTGTGGGTTCTTTTCCTGCAAGTAAAAAAGGGTTTTATGATTTATATGGTAATGTAAAAGAATGGCTTTGTAACTCAGAAAGTGATAGAACAAATACATGTGCGTATTTACTAGGTGCTGCAAGCCTTGCAGTTGCAGGGGGAGCATATAGTGATGGCCCTAAAGAAATGAAAAATATTGTTAAAGATGAAAGAACATCTTTAAGGTTTGCAGGGCTTGGGTTTAGATTAGCTGTTGATAAAAATTCTATTAATGTAGATACTGTTAGAGATAAAACTTCAGGGGATAATGTAATTGCACCATCTCAAACAATACCTGTTGCACCTGCAGAGCCAAAAGAAACTGCACCTGCTGC
>CALADT010000312.1 GCA_937890655.1 uncultured Mucispirillum sp.
AAGAAAAAGCACATGGGGTGTTTATGATAATGAAGGGTTTGATTTTATATATGAAGATATAAAAAACCATAAAAATAAAACTTTTACTATGGTAATGTCTACATCTAACCACCCACCTTATGACATTAACTATAAAGATTTTAATATTGATATACAAAAAATAACTTCATTTTTAGATAGTGCTTATCCAAAAGATAAAAGGTACAAAACAATTACACCAGAAATATTAGCAGTTACAACATATTCTATTAATAGTTTAACTGAATTTATTAAAAAAACATATGAAAAATACCCTAACTCATTATTTGTAATCACAGGGGATCATTTTGATAGAATACACCCAAACCCTAATAGAAACCTGTATCAATCCACATCTATACCTCTTATTTTATATGGTAAAGGTGTTGCAGATATTAAGTTTAAGTATGGTGCAGGAAGTCATATGGATATTGTCCCTACTATTGTAGAAATGAACGCACCAAAAGGGTTTAAATACCATAGTTTTGGCTCAAGCCTTATAACTTATAATAAAAATGTAAAAACAGATAATGAACGTATAGCTATTGGGGCACAGTCTGTTGGTAATACTCGTTTTATTTCTAATGGAGAGACATTATATTATTTTGATAATGCTACAAAAAAAGAAAGTGATTATGAAGTAGCTAATAAATATATACAAAAAAGAAATAATGGGCAGGCACTAAGTTATTATATAGTAAATAAAGGATATAATATAAAATAAAAACCTGATAAATTAATATCAGGTTTTCTATATTTTCATAGATTTTAATGAACTGGAGTGTATGGAACAGTTTTATTATACTGGTTAGTAACTGTTTCACTATTTTGGTTATTTTCTAAAGTATTATTTTCTACCTGCGTATTATTTTGTGCAGGCACGTTGTTAGTAACACCTGTATTTGCAGTAGCTTGTTGTGTTTTTTGATAAAAGCCGTTTTTTTCAGCATAATTTCTCCAATACCTGCAAACTAAACCGTGGTGTTCATAACCTAATATACATTCATAATAATCTTCCAAATAATCATCATAATCATCACGAACATAAAAAGGCACTTGGTTCATAGGGGGTGGCGGTGGCAGGCTCATAACAGTATAGCCATTATATGGGTTATACTGCGGAGTGCCATTATAATAAAAATCTCCTGCATAAGCAGTGTTTAACATTGCGAAAATTATAGTAGTCAGTATTAGCAAAAAAGTTAGCTTTTTCATAGTAAACCTCACATAACTTATATGTTTATGTTTACTATGTCGTATAATTTTAATGCCGGTTACAAACTTTATACACTTCTGTTAAGATAATTTGTATAATCCATAACAACAGGGCTGTAATCTTCTTCAAATAAATGGGAAGATATAACAAAATCTGCTGTGGAACGTGTGCAAGCTATTACTACATTATAAACAGAGCATAAACGTTCAAGTGCTTTAATATCCACATCATGTGGTTGAGTTGTCATAGGGTCAATAAAGAAAATTAAAATATCTACATG
>CALADT010000313.1 GCA_937890655.1 uncultured Mucispirillum sp.
TTTGCTGTTTTCTAATATCCATTTATTAACTTTATTTAATAAAAATATATCTTTTAATAAAAACCCGTTGGAAAGGAGAAAATAAAGCCCGCTGTTTCTTTGGTCAAACTCTGCATTAATTTTTTGTAGCTGATATATGCCCTTATACATATGGGTTAAGTTTTCTTTAATTTCAATAAGAAATTCTGATTTAAAATCATACTGTAAAACTGATTTGCATATTTGTAAATAAGTTGTAGCTGCTTTATTTGCTTTATTTAATTTGCCATATGAATCATTTGCTTTTTTAGTAAATATAGATGATGCTAAAAACTGTATTATAAAAAGCCCTAATGGCACAACTGACGGTAGCACATTAAAAGCATATAATATAGTAGCACCTATTGTAATAACAGCAGAGATATAAGCAGGAATAAGTTTTACTTTATTTACTTTTATATTATCTTTTTTTTCAATAGAGTTTATAAAACTATTTAATGAGCTAGGTGCATTATATGATATAGAAGAAATATCACAGCTTAAATCACGCATAGATATTAATTCCTGCACAGCTTGTTGGTATTTTAAAATATGGCTTTTATTACCAGATGGGTTTAAGATTTTTGTTTTTAAAAGTGTTTCACCTTCTAGTGTGGAACATCTATTTAAGGAATGAAAAAGTGAACCTTTTTCAAAAATATCTAAATCATATGAAAAATCATGACTAGGGTTAATATTTTCTTCACATGGTCTAAAAACAGAAAAATCTTTATGATAAAAACTTATTTCATCTTGAATATAGTTAGCACTTGATTTGTAATAAGAATAAAGTCTTAAATATTTTTGGTTAAATATTACAAGTAAAATAAATATTACAGGAAAAACAAATATGAAAGCAATATTAAACCCTTGACTATAAAACCCATAAACAAGCACAATAATAGCAGCAATAAAACTAAATAGTTTTAAAACTGAAAATATTATATTTACTTGGTTATATTTTTCTACATTTTTTAAAATACTTGCAAGTTTCTCTTGGTAATATAATATTGCTTTATTATTCATTAAATATCAAGTAATGATTCCTTTATTTCTTTTCCAGGTTTAAAGTAAGGAGTTTTTTTATCAGGAACTTCTACCCTAGAACCAGTTTTTGGATTTCTTCCAACTTTAGAGCTTTTCTCTCTTATTTTGAAACTACCAAAACCACGTATTTCCACTTTTTCACCAGAACTAAGTGAATTTTTAATAGATTTAAATATTGAATTAATAATATATTCAATATGTTTCTTAGTAATATTAGGATGTTTTGACGCAACGTTTTCAATTAATTCAGATTTTGTCATAACTGCCCCCCATTTCTCTTTACTTTTTTCCATAAATCAAATATAACTTACTGAACAAGAAAAGTAAAGCAATATTAAAGGAAATTTATGGCAAATTTTATATTTAATTTTATCCGTTCAGGAGCAGGAGTATTAATAAGCCGTGTTTTTGGCTTAATTCGTGATGTGGCAATCGGTATTGTTTTTGGTGCAACAGCTGTAACAGACGTATTTTTTGTGGCCCTTGCCATACCTAATTTATTTAGAGAGTTTTTTGTAGAAGGTGCTATGTCTTCGGCTTTTATGCCATTTTTAGCAGAAAAGTATAAAAAAGGTGGCAAAGTAGCACAAAATTTATACCTTACTCAAATAGTTATTATGCAGACAGTTATGGTTACCATAATAAGTATTATAATTATGGTATTTGCTGATTTTGTATTAAGGATATTTTTAAGGGGTAAAGATTATTTGTCAGATACGGCCCTTATGTCTATGGGTGTGGATTTAATCCATATTATGATGCCTTTTTTAATTATAATATGTATTATAGGTATGTTTTCTGGTTTTTTAAATATTAATAGAAGTTATTTTATATCATATGCTTCTAGTGCATTATTTAATATATGTATGATAATTGGTGCATGGTTTGCATACACTAATACAAAGGATATAATGTATCTTGCCTACGGTGTTATAGCTGGTGGTTTATTACAACTTTTCATCGTTTCCATGTATTATGGATACAGGCCTGTATTTCGTAGGAAGTTTGATGAAGATGTGAAAAAAACTTATTTATTATTAATACCGTCCCTTGCAGGTGTTAGTATAAGCCAGCTTAATTTTGTAATAGGTAGAATATTAACATCTTACCTTGCTCAAGGAAGTATATCATGGCTTTTTTATGCCAGCAGATTATTTCAATTTCCACTGGGGGTATTTTCTGTAACATTAGGTGTTGTTAGTTTAACAGAGCTTTCAAAAGCAAGGGCAGATGGTGATTTGGGTAAAAGAAATGAAATAATAAACAAAGCCTTTTTATCATTATTTATTATAATTATCCCTGCAACTATTGGGCTTATTGGGCTTTCTTATGAATTAATAAAATTTGTTTTTCAAGATTTATCATCATTTTTTATTAATAAAACAAGTGAATTTTCTGATAATTCTGTTGCAAATACATCTATTGCATTAAAAATGTATGCGTCAGGGCTTATATTCTTTTCTTTAGCCAACCTTTTAACAAGGGTGTTCCATTCTGAAAAAAACACAAAAATCCCTGTGAAATGTGCTTTTTATGCTTTTATTGCAAATGTTGTTTTTAGCTTAATATTAATGCAGTTTTTAGCCCATGCAGGTATTGCTTTAGCCGGCTCCCTTGCTGCTTTAGTAAACGCCTTATTTTTATTTCATAATGTAAAAGATTTTAAATTTGATATAAAAGGTAACGCGAAAGTTTTAACAAAAATTATTGTTGCAAATATTATTTTAACCGCTACTTTAATCATATGCCAAAAAGCAGGGCTTTATGTGCTTATTAATATATTAATATGTATATTAGTTTATTTTGTTTCATTAAAAGCTATGAAAATAAATATATTAAGGATGTTAAGATGATATTATTACTACAACGAGTGCTAGATGCTTCTGTAAAAATAGAAAACAAAGTGCATGGGGAAATAGGCCATGGGCTTTTAGTATTTTTTTGTGCAGAAGATGGAGATAGCGAAGAAAAAATAGAATATGTAGTTGATAAAACCATAAATTTGCGTATATTTGAAGATGAAAATGGTAAAATGAGTAAAAGTGTGTTAGATATTGGTGGAGATATTTTAATTATAAGCCAGTTTACTTTAGCAGGGGATACAAAAAAAGGCAGAAGGCCTGATTTTACTCAAGCAGCAAAGCCTGAAATAGCAGTTAAGTTATATGAAAAATATATAGATAACATAAAAAGTAAAATAAATGGTAAAACAGCAACCGGTATTTTTGCAGCTGATATGAAAGTGTCATTAACTAATGACGGCCCTGTAACAATGATAATAAGGAGATAGTAATGAAATTAGAACGTTTAACATTAAGGCTTTTATCAGAAAATTGTTATATATATCATAATAGTAATGAATGTATAATATTTGACCCAGGAAGTGATTTTGAGCATATTAAAGCATATATAGATAAACATAATTTAAAAGTTAATTCCATACTTTTAACTCACTGCCATTTTGACCATATAGGTGCTGTTAGCCAGCTTAAAAACCATTATAATACAAAAGTAATGTGTCATCAAGAAGACTTAATGAACTTAAATACAGCAAATAGAAGTATGGAGTATTATGGGCTTGGTTCCATAGAAATCCCTGAGATTGATAAATTTGTTATAGATAACGAGCTTATTCCATTTCAAGATACGGTTATAAAAGTTATACATACTCCAGGCCATACAAAAGGTAGCGTATGTTACTATATGGAGCAGGATAAATATTTAATAAGTGGGGATACTTTATTTTTAGAATCAGTAGGCAGGACAGATTTTGCAGGTGGTTCCCATGAAGAACTAATGGATTCTATACAAAATAAAATCTATACTTTACCTAATGATGTAACAGTTTTTCCAGGACATGGGTTTCATACAACCATTGAACATGAAAAAGAAAATAACCCATTTGTGCAAGGTGATATTTAATTTTTAAAAAAAAATTAAAATTATCTTGACAATGTATATGTAAAGTTATATAGAATATATATTATGGATAGTTTATTAAATAACCAAACTAAACTTTCTGATTCTTTTTCTTACAGTAATTATACTGCACAATATTTTTCTATCTATTTTTGGCGCTAAAGCGTCAAATAATATTATACTTCTAACACTACAATTTTATATTTTTATTTATTTACAGCTTTTATGTTGTAATACTTTATTATTTTAGGATAGAAAAAGGTGCGTTATGTTAAAAAATTTAATTAGTCAAAAAAATAAATTATGGAATAGTATGGAAGAAAACCATACTATAGTCAATGTAACATCAAATATAAACCATAAAAAAAGTAGTATATTATATTTTAATGGAGATATACGTAGTGTCAGTATAAATCAGCTTAATAATTTTGCAGGTATTATTATTTCAGCATGTGATTATACTAAAAATGAGATTAAAAATATAAAAAGTAGCATAAAAGATAATATTAATATAATCTTTATAGTAAAAAATGTTTATGATATTGGTAAAATTCGTTCTTTTTTGCCAAAAT
>CALADT010000314.1 GCA_937890655.1 uncultured Mucispirillum sp.
ATGTATAATATAATTTTTTAATGTATAATGACAAAAAATATATATATTGTATTATGAATGATGAAATATACATATATAAAATAGAAATATTCTAATAAACTTAAATATAAAGAAAGGGGAGGTTAAACCTCCCCATGATTTATGAAATTATCATTATTTATTTGCAAGAGCTTGTTTTGCTGCTTGTTCCCCTGCAATTCTACCAAATGTTACTGTTTCAGAAATGGAGTTACCACCAAGTCTGTTAGCGCCATGAACGCCACCAGTAACTTCCCCTGCTGCATAGAAGTTTTTAATAGGTTTACCGTTTACATCTATAACTTGTGCGTTAGTGTTTATTTTTACACCACCCATAGTATAGTGAACTCCTGGAGCTATTTCAATAGCAACATAAGGGCCTTCAGTTAATTTTTTCTCTAAAGTTTCTGCTTTTTTACCATATTGATCAACTTTTGTTTCTACTGCTTTATTATATTCTTCCACAGTAGCTTTTAAGTTTTCAGCAGGAACATTAATTTGTTTTGCAAGCTCATCTAATGTAGCAGCTTCTTTTGCAAGATTTAAATGAAAATATCCTTCAATTTGTTTTAAATCGTTACGAATATTTTTATCAAGCACTAAATATGCAGTTTTACCTTTTTGAGCAAGTATAGCTGCTGAAACTTTATCTCTTGTAGAAAGCTCATCAAAAAATCTTTTACCATCATGGTTTATCATAATAGCACCTACACCACGAACAGCTTCAGTGATTAATGTATTACTACCAACAGCAATAGAAGGGTGAATTTGGATTTGTTCCATATCAACAAATGCTGCATTTACTTCTTTTGCTAAATCTAAACCGTCGCCTGTTGCTCCAGGTTGGTTAGAAGTTGTCATACCTTCATAATTTGGTTTATAAGAAACAACTCTTTCAGCATTAGCAGAAAAACCACCAGAAGTTAATACAACTGCTTTTGCATGTATTTCATACATTCCTTTGTGTTTACCGTCAATTACAGCACCATATACAGCACCATTTTCATCAGTTAATAATCTTACTGCAGGAGAGTTTACTCTTACATCAAGTTTATTTTTTATAGCATTATCTTTGTAAACATTTACAAGATAACTACCAACTGCTGCACCACCTTCAGGAGCATGGAACCTTTTATTTGTAGCACCACCACCAAAATTAACAGCACTTAATTTTGCACCGATAGAAGTTAACCATTTCATAGATTCAGCAGAATTATTTGCTAAAACATGAACTAAATCAGGGTCAGAAATATTTTTTCCACCTTTCATTGTATCTTGAAACATTGTTTCGGCATCATCTTTAATACCTAATTGTTTTTGGTATTCTGTGCCTGCTGCATTCATACCACCAGCTGCAAGCTGAGAGTTACCACCTGTAATAGGCATTTTTTCTACTAATATAACGTTTGCACCATTTTCATGAGCTGTTAAAGCAGAAATAAAGCCTGAACCACCAGCACCTATTACTAATACATCAGTTTCTTCTACAATGTCTGATTTTGCATCTTTAAATGATGGAATATCTAATTTTTTAGGTAATGGTTTGTTACCTGCAAAGCTTATTTCGTTTGTAAATGTGTGGCAATTATTACAATACATTGCAGATGGTTCATGACCACCATGACAAGCTGTACAGTTAATATTGCCTAAATGAGAATCATGTGGATTAATTTCAGAACCACTTGTTTCTTCAGCAACTTTACTTAAATCACCATGACATGAAATACAATAAGCATTTACTATTGATTCAGCATCATCTAATAAACCTTTTTCACCATGACATTGCTGGCATGATATATCCATATCTTTCATATGTTTACCAGCTAAAAATTTTGATTTTTCCCCAGTTATAAATGTTTTATCATTTTCTTTATCTAAAACATTTACAGTAATTAGTGAGTCAACTGCAGGTTCTGATACTTCGCTTACTGTTTGGTTTTCATCAGTAGAAGTATTATCCATTACTTGAGTTTGTTCCACTGGATTTGCTTCAGTTTTGCTGTTATCTGTTTGTTTTTTACACGCTGCAACAGATAATAAAGCAATACATAGCAATACTAAGATTTTTTTATTCATATTTTTCCTCCATAATTTCTTGATAATATATTAATTTGTATATAAAATCAACATTTTTTTTATAATTTTTATAGAGAAAAATTGAACAAATAAGTATGGTTTATTGTTATATTGATTTTTTGTTTACAATATTGCTTATTAAAATGTATGATGTCAATTAATTGTTATATTAATAAAGTGTAAATATATATTATTTCTACATAAGGATTAATCATTAAGATAATATATAATTTTCTTATATATAAATAAATTAGTAAGTTATTTTTAAATATTTACTTGTTAAAAAAATATAATAATTATGATAAATAATGATATTTAAGTATAAAAACTTATATACCCACTTGTATCTAAAATATTTGGAATAACTTTTGGGTCTATTTCCACAAGCATACCTTTTCTACCACCATTAATATATATAACATCTAAATCTAAAATAGATTTTTCAATATATACTTTCATTTTTGTTTTTGTTCCAAAAGGGGAGGTGCCACCTACTAAATAACCGGAATGACGGTTTGCTGTTGCAGGAGTGCATGGTTTTACTGTTTTTGTATTTAGAAACCGTGCCATAGATTTTACTGATACTTCCATATTCCCATGCATTAAAACTATAAAACATTTTTGTTCGTGAGTTTCCATAATTAGAGTTTTAATAACTTTATGTTCATCTACTCCTAATTCCTTTGCAGAAACTTTAGTGCCACCGTGTTCTACATATTTATAAAACATTGGCTTATATGATACATTATGAGTATTAAGATATCTTATAGCATTAGTGGATGGAATTTTGTCTTTCATATTAATAATTATTGTTTAAAAATAATTTTGTTCTTTCAAATTGTGGGTTATTAAATATTTCATCAGGTGTTCCACTTTCTAAAATTTCACCTTCAGACATAAATAATATTTTACTAGCAACTTCTTTTGCAAAACCTATTT
>CALADT010000315.1 GCA_937890655.1 uncultured Mucispirillum sp.
TAAAGCTTCCAATACAGTAGCTCTTGCTTCTTCATCATTTATAGGCCTGCTTTCACCTTTTAAACGTTTAACTGAATCATCACTATTTAAGCCTAGAATTAATATATCACCTAAAGTTTTTGCTTTTTTAAGATACATTACATGGCCTTTATGTAAAATATCAAAACAACCATTTGTAAAAACAATTTTTTTATTAAAGGATTTTTCTTTTTTTACAATATCTGCAATATGGTTACATGATATTACTTTTGAACTATGAAAACCATTTAAGGAGTATGATAATTCTGATAATGTTATAGGTGCTGTTCCCAGCTTTCCAACAACAACACCTGCTGCTACATTAGCATAATGGACTGCTTCATCAATATTTAAGCCAAGCCCTAAAAATACAGATAATGATGCCACAACAGTATCGCCTGCACCAGAAACATCAAAAACTTCAATAGCCTGTGTAGGAATTGTTTTTATATGGTTCTCTCCTAAAATTGTAATACCTTTTTCACTACGGGTTACAATAAGATATGTTAAATTATATTTTTCTCTTATAATTGTCCCATGTTTTATTATATAATCATCTGTATTAGATATTTCATAACCACAAACTTCACTTAACTCTTTTACATTAGGGGTAACAATAAAAGCATTACTATATTTATTCCAGTTACTTCCTTTTGGGTCTATAATTACTTTTTTATTTTGCAAATTAGCTTCTTGTATTACATAAGAACATACTTCTTCAGAACACATTCCTTTACCATAATCTGAAATCACAACAATATCATGGTTTTCTAATTCTTTTTTATAAATCTCTTTTATACTTTCTTTAATATTACTACTAAAATCAATAATATTTTCAAAATCAAGCCTTGCTATTTGCTGTTTACTACCAATTACTCTTAATTTTGAAATTGTAGGCATACCTGCATCAATAAATTTGTATTGAGCGTTTATATTATTAAACATTTTAGTTAATAATATACCAGCATCATCATTTTGAGCAGCACAAATCACTGTGCAATTAGAAGTTAATCCTTTTATATTATTTACAACATTACCAGCACCACCCATAGTAGATGATTCTGACTTTACATTAATTACAGGAACTGGTGCTTCAGGAGAAATACGAGAAACGTTGCCGTAATAATATTTATCAAGCATTAAATCTCCAACAATTAAAACATTCGCTTCATTAAAAGTTAATTCTGATAATATTTTACTCATTTTTCTTTAATTTTTCCTCTAACTTTTTATTTAATTCAGATGCTTTCATTTTTGCATCTATTTGGTTTGGAGAGTTACTGCTAATTTTATTAAACCAGCTAATAGTATCCCTTATTAAAAATATTGTAGGGTTATTATCTTTTTTAATTTCTTCTAACTTATCATTACCGATCCTATATGCAAGTTGGTCCATTAAATCAATAATTCTTGCAGAAGGTTGTTTTATGTATAATAAAGCATTGTATGCCCTTTCATATTCTCCGTTATTTTCTAACTCTTTTGCTTTATTATAATACCTTTCAGGAAGCTCTCTTTTTAAACGTTCAGTATCTTTTATAATTTGTTTTTGTAGCTCGTCTGCTTTTTTATATGCTGGAGAAGAAGGAAATATTTCATATATCAACGTATTTGCTTTATCTAACATTTCTGCTGCATTAATATAATCACCTCTATCCATTGCTCTTACAGCATTATCACGGTATGATACAGCATTTTTTAATTTATTTTCACCATCAACTACTTGGAATAATTGTGCTTTTAGAGCAATCACTTTTCTATTAGTAGGGTTTAATTCTAGTGCTTTTAATATAACTTCATGGGCTTCCATAATCTTCCCTTCAGACTGTAAGGCAAGTGCTTGCTCATAAAGTTCATTTTCTACGCCGGTAAAATATCTATAACCACTATAAGATATACCTAATATTATAATTAAAAGTCCTACAATTACTTTCCACATTATAAACTTCCTTTACTAATATACCTTTTTACCATACCAGTTAAATCTATATCTTTTAATTTTGCAAGATAATTACTATATTGTTGAGTGTTACCAAGTTTATTGTATGCTATTGCCATATATGCTATATCAATTTGTGTAGAACCACTTCCACCTAATTTTATTACTGCATTATAGTCTTTAAATTTAAGTAATGATTCATACATTGATGTTTTATCAGAACAACCTTCAAATTTATGTAAAAATTTTACATCATATAATCGTTTACCTATAATATATTTACCATATTCGCAAAGTTTTAAAGTATCTTTTGTTGGCATAGTGCCTATAAACCATGATATTTTTTCTTTATCTTCTTTACGCATATAGCATGCAAGTTTTGTTTTATTATAATCTCTATGTTCTACACCTAAACATTTATCAACTAAATTACAATTAAAATTAAATGCCTCTTTGTTAGATGCTTCTATCATTCTACAATAAACTATATTTTGCATATCATAATCACTTTTTACTTCTTTATTAAAAGTGTTTATATAATTTTTATAATCTTTACTTTTCCATACATCTTCAAGCACTAATGCAGTAAGCTCACTATCTTTATATGACTTATACAGATTATAAAATTCTGCTTTCATATTATTTGAATAAAAATATTTTCCGTAGAAATTCATTAATTTTGCCGTTCTTTTTTCAGGTTTTAAATTATCATACGTTGCAAAAACAAGTTCTTTATTTTTTTGCACTTTTTCTAAAACTGCATATAATGCTTCAGTGGAAACATCCATTTTATTTAAAAGAGAAATAATATCTTTATCCATAACACATGAGCTTCTAGCATAAACTTCTAAATACTCATTTCTTCTTGAAGATAATAAAAGATTTTTAGCACCATCACAATTTAACTTAGTTTCTATAAACATTTGGTCTTTAAGAATTTTTTCCTTATTAAACCTATTATCATTAAAGTTTGATAATTGAGTAAGATTATATTGTGCTGTTTTATAATCACCTTCTGCCATATTAAGCTGATATAATAAATATAAAGCAAAACCAGCTTTTTTTGATTTATTTTCATGGGCTAAATAATTTGATAAACATTTAATTGCCACATCATTTAAACCATCATCATATGCTTTTAAACCCACAATATAGTCATCATTAAAAGAAGAATCCGGCTCTTTTGTAGCAATTATTTTTTCCAACATTTTTGTGCTATTATCATTACAATAGCATGTAAAAGAAAATAATAACACAAATAAAAAAGGAATTAATCTAAGCATTTATCAACCACCTCAATAGGATGTATAATCGGTTTATCACCTAAATGTTCTAACTGCATAGAACATGTAGGACATTCTGTTACACCTAATAACGCTTTACTTTCATTTAAACTATCAACCATTGGTTTACCAATTTGTTTTGATAATTCATAATTTTTAGATGCCATTCCCCAGCTTCCTGCCATTCCACAACAACCTGTATTTAATTTTTCTGCTTCTACTCCAGGTAATTGTTTTAAAACATTTATGGTGCTTAAAGCATTTGGTAGCATTCTTTTATGGCAAGGCATATGATATGCAACAGAATAATTA
This sequence comes from uncultured Mucispirillum sp., assembly GCA_937890655.1. Lineage (GTDB taxonomy): Bacteria > Chrysiogenota > Deferribacteres > Deferribacterales > Mucispirillaceae > Mucispirillum. The sequence continues at coordinate 3,553 of CALADT010000315.1, forward strand.
CTATTATTAAAGCTTAAGTATTTTATATGTTTTTCAACTAAATCCATAATAAATATAGTTTTTTCTTTTACTTTATTAGTGATTTCATCATTTTGGTAATAAAGCCATTCTTTTGTTAATGATAATAAACAGCTAGAACATGCTGATACAATATAATCAACTCTATCAATAAGACTACCCCATTCTTTTAAATTTTTCTTAATTTGAGTTCTTGCATCTTTAGCAAGCCCTTTTGAAAGATGAGGAATCCCACAGCAGTGCTGTTTTGGTGTTACAACTTTATAACCTAACTTATTTAAAACATTAATAGTGCTTTCACCTATTTCAGGTTTTACAAAAGATGCGTAACAACCAGCAAAGTATAAAACAACTTTTTCACCATTACCTTCTGTTTGGTTAACACGTTCTTCAAGTGATTTTGTAGCAAATTTTACAAATTTTCTTTCTTTTGTAATACCTGTTGTGGCCTGCATAATACTTCTCATAAATTTAGGTGCCATTAACGATGATATTACAGGGCTAATTTTATGAGTAAGCCTGCCAATTAATTCAAAATTAGTTGCCAATTTTGCATCAATAGATACACCAAATTTTTCAGCATATCTTGATTTTGCTTCAAGAGCTAATTTAGGAATATTTACTTTAGAAGGACACTCAATAGAACAGCTACCACAATTTATACAGCGGTTCATAACATATTGAAACCCTTCTTCAAACATAGACTGAGAGTCAATACCGTTACTTAAAAGTCCTCTTAATATGTTCGCTTTTGCTTTTGGAGCAGCAGATTCATCTCTTGTTGCTTTATATACAGGACACATTCTTGTAGCTAAAGTAACAGTTGTGCATTTTGAACAACCATGGCATTTTTCTGCTTCCAAAATAAAATCTTCTTCCCAAACAAGTTGTTTTTGTATTACTTTATCATTAGCTCCGTAATCTGCACCATAACGCAAGTGTTTCATTATTTGCGTATTATCATTTGTAGTTTTTATTTCCGGATTAAATAAATTATCTGGGTCAAGTATAGATTTAACTCGTAAAAATAATGAATAAAGTTCACTATTATATTGCTTATTGATATAACATGAACGAAGTCTACCATCTCCATGTTCTCCAGAAATTGTGCCATTTAATTTATTTACAAGCTCAAAAACTTCATCAGCTAAAGTTTTTAAAAGGCTAATATCATATGGGTCTTTCATATCAAGAAGTGGTCTATTATGTAATAACCCTTTTGCTATATGACCATAGCTTACAAAATCTACCTTATGTCTATTAAATATTTCATATAAACCATCAAAATATTCCACAAGTTTATCAATTGGAACAGCTGCATCTTCTACTAATGCAAGGATTTTCCTTTTACCTTTTAATAAATAAAGTATAGGCACAGCAGCTTTTCTAACTGCCCAAAATTGAGCCATTTCTTCTTCACTAATAGCAATAAAAGCCTGTTCTGTTAAGTTTTCCTTTTTTATTTGAGATACTGTTTCTTCGGCATATTTTTTTACTTCTTCATAAGTTTCGCCTTCAAACTCAAACATTAAAACATTATCTATATCTGTTGGTATTTTACCTTCTAAACTAGGTTCATGGGTTACTGCTAATGATAGTAATGATTTATCCATGATCTCAATACCAGCAGGGTTATATTTTAAACCAATTTGTGCAGCTTTTGAGCCACTTGTTTTATCATTAAAATAAGCAATAACTAACGCATTTGCAGGAAGTTTTCTTATTACTTTAAATCTTAATTTAGTAACAACACCTAATGTCCCTTCTGAACCACCAAATATTTTGTATAATTTTAAATGTTTATTTTCAGTAGAATTTCGTAAATCATACCCACATACATTACAAGCTATTGGTGGGTAACCGTTTTCTATGGCTTTTTTATTATCATTTAATACATTATAAAGTTCTGATAACTCCAATGATAAATTATCTATTTCTGTATTTGCAATATTTGATAATCTATTTATACTACCGTCATGAAAAACTACTTCTGCATCCACTATATAGTCTGCAACATTACCATATTTAACAGAGTAAGAACCACCTGCATTTGTCCCATACATACCACCAAAAGTAGCATATTCTCCACTTGATGGAGATGGTGGAAACCACATGGAACTACCTTTTAAATATGATTCTAATTCGCCATATCTATATCCTGGTTCACATTCAAAAACAGCTTCATTTTCATTTATCTTTTCAAATGATAATAATTTATTCATATATTTTGCAAAATCAATTACAATTCCCCTGCCTATTGCAGCACCACATAAACCAGAGCCTGCACCACGGCTGTGAATAGATAGTTGAAACTTATTTGCAAATTTCACTACTTCAATAACATCATCTTTAGATTTAGGATATACTATACAGGCTGGTTCAACTCTAAATATACTACCATCTGTTGAATGCATATATCTCCTAATTTTATCAGTATAGACTTCGCCAGAAATTTTATTGCGTAATTCATCAAAAATATTATCACTAGAAATATTCATTTTTTCCCCACAATTACATATACAACAATCATTACTTTATATTATACCAAATTTTTCAATAAATATACAGTATAATTTTAATAAAATGAAAAATATATTTTGTATAGTAAAATTATACTTGATTTATACAGAAATTTCATAATATAAATAAACTAACTAAAATAATATACAAGGTAGTAAATGGATAAAGATTGTATTGCAATTACAGCAGGCGACCCTGCAGGTATAGGTTATGAAGAAGCCTGTAAATTTTTTGCAGATGAAAAAAGTAAAAATTATAATCTGGTATTAATAGGACATAAGTGGATTGTAGAAAATACATATAAAAATATTTTAAAAATCCCTATGCCTAACCATTTAGTTGTTATGGAACCGGATAATAATCATTTCCAATATAAATATGGAGAAATTAGCAGCCAATGTGGTCAGGCTGCTATAAGTTATATTGATTATGCTGTAAACGGTGCTTTAAATGGAGATTTTAAGGCAGTTGTAACCTGCCCTATTAATAAAAAATCTATTAAAGATGCCGGTTATAACTTCCCCGGCCATACAGAATATTTAGCACATTTATCAAAAGTCAATAATGTATCAATGATGCTTGCCGGTAATTATGTAAAAACAATTCTTGCCACTACACATTTTCCTGTTTCAGAAATTGCTTCACACATAAATGAAGAAGTAATACTTAATGCAATTTATAATGCACATAATGCTGGTAAATATTTTGGAAAAAATAAGCCTAAAATAGCTGTTTGTGGTTTAAACCCACATGCTGGAGATAACGGAGCTTTAGGATATGAAGAAATTAATATAATAAACCCTGCCATAATAAAAGCACAAAATAGTGGTATAAATGTATATGGAACTTTTCCTGCAGATACTATATATACAAAAGCAAAAGAATGGGATTTTATTATAGCAATGTATCACGACCAAGGAATGATATCTGTAAAAATGGATTCTTTTGGTGAAGCTGTAAATGTAACATTAAACCTTCCATTTATAAGAACATCAGTAGACCATGGAACAGCTTTTGATATTGCAGGTAAAGGCATATGCTCCTTTTCTAGCTTAGAAAAGGCAGTAAATTTAGCAAACAAGATGGTAGAGTATGATAAATCTGTTAGAAGCATTTAAAAACGAAGATGGTTTTACAAAAAAGAAATTTGGGCAACATTTTTTAACTAATCAGTCAATACTTAATAAAATTATTGAATCAGCAGAAATTACTGAAAATGATAATGTAATAGAAATAGGCCCTGGGTGTGGAGTTTTAACTCAACTTATTGCTGATACTAAAGCAAATACATTAGCTTTAGAAATAGATGAAACTTTAATGGAGTTTTTAAATAGATACCTATTTTTTTATACAAATTTAAAAATAATTAATCATGATGCTGCAACTGTTGATTATGATATGCTGTTTAATGGAGAAAAAGTAATCATTATAGGTAATTTACCCTATAATGTATCTGTTAGAATATTTGAAAAAGCAGCCATGAGAAATAATATAAAAAATATGGTATTTATGTTTCAAAAAGAAGTAGCAGATAGAATAATCGCAAAACCTAATTCAAAAACATATACATCTCTTTCTGTTTTTGCAGCTTATATGTTTGATACATATAAAATAAAAGATATAAGTGGTGCAAATTTTTGGCCAAATGCTAATGTTTTTAGCACTGTTTTAAAATTTGTTCCAAAAAATAATAGATGTTTTACTGGTAAACAAGAAGATACATTTTTTAAATTTCTTCGTATGGCTTTTAAACAAAAACGTAAAACATTAAAAAATAATCTTCAAGAAATTAATGATATAAGTCATCTATTATCGCTTGCAGGTCTTACAAATACATCAAGAGCTGAAGAATTATCTTTAGAAAAATTTAAGGAGCTTTTTAATATAATTTATGAAAAACATACCTTTTAACCAATTAATTTACACAGTTGTAGATACTGAAACAACAGGATATAGCCCAAAATATGCAAAAATGGTAGAAATTGCTGCGATTAAAATTTATCCTGATTTTACCATTGACTATGATAATACTTTTTCACAGCTTATTAATCCTGAAATTAATATACCATATAATGCATATAGGGTACATAATATCTCTAACGAAATGGTAAAAGATAAGCCATTAATTGAAGAAATAATGCCTTCTTTTTTATCTTTTGCAAAAGATACTATTATTGTAGGCCATAATATACAATTTGATTTAAGATTTATAAAACAGGAAGCAGAAAATTGTAATTTAGAATTACCATTTATATACAGCCTTGATACACTACATTTATCTAAAAAGGCAGTTCCTGGACTAGAAGCATATAAACTTGATAATCTTATTGAATATTTTAATATTAATTTAAATATACCAGAAAGTGATAGACATAGAGCACTTTTTGATGCTATTAATACAGCCATTATAATGACTAAATGTTTAGAAATATTGACAAATCAAGGAATTTGTAATATTTCTCATTTATAGTCTTGCAAAAATAATATAATATCTATATATATTTTAGATAATTTATTATTAAAATAATATGGTTAGGTAAATATTGAATAAGTTTGAAAAACATTATGCTTCAATTCATGAGTTTAAAAATTTAGAATTATCTTTAAAACGTATTGATGATGCATTAAAACATATAAACTTTACTGAAGCAGATTTAGGCAAAGTTATACATATTGCTGGAACAAACGGAAAAGGCTCTACTTCTTTTTTCCTTAATAGTATGCTTTTAGAATCCGGATACAATACTGCCCTATTTACCTCGCCTCA
>CALADT010000316.1 GCA_937890655.1 uncultured Mucispirillum sp.
TCAAGCAAAACATCAAACTATGCAGCTTATATTATGGCAAAAGAGATTATAGAAAATATAGAAGTATTAAAATCACTTCATCCTGCTTTTAAAAATATAAATATTAAAGATATGTTGCAATATAACACAGCCCCTATCCACCCAGGAGCTATGCGTTATTACATGGATAAAGGATTATTAAATTAAAAATATTTTAAAGTAGGTTCATCAAGCATTAAATAACCATGTAAAACTATTGCAATATATTGGAATATTCCATATGATGGGCTTACTTCATAAATAGCTTCACAAAACCCTGATATATAAGGCATGAGAGTTTTATCTAAAAAATCTACCTGTGCTTTTGCGTATTCACTTACTTTTTCAAGGCTGTCTTGTTTAGCTGTTTCTATGGCCATATGGCTCATAAATGATAGTATTTCATTTATTCCACCACTTTTAAATTCAGGTTTATAGCCATATTTTTCATATATTTCATCAATATTTTCTGTGTTAGGAAATATAATACCTATGGAACCTGCTTGGTTTTTAAAAATAAAATTAAATTCTTCTTTTAATTTAGTTTCTATCCATGAGCTTTCTACTTTTTTGGCATTTTCATACCATTTTGCAAGCCCTTTAAAACCTTGTAATATTTCTTCATGTTCATCTATTACTTCAACAGATTCATTTAAATCATATAAATATTTACATAAGTTATATATATTCTCCACATCTGTTGGAGCTGTAAAAATATCAGCTAGTAAACCATAAACACCTGCCCTACCAGCCATTAGTAATTTTATACTTTGCATATCTATCATAAATTCACCTAATTTTATTTTTTTTAAAAATATATCAGATTTATTTTAATATTACAATATATTCTTACTTTATTGTAACCATATATACATAATCTTAAAAATACTTAAATAATTAGTATATTTTAATATAATAACCATTGATTTTTTTTCATAATGTGGTAAAGTAGGCAGAAAAGTGTTATACATAAAAGGTGATTTATGAAAAAAGTGTTAGTTTTATTATTTAGTGCTTTAGCTTTATTTTACGTTACAGGCTGTAAAAAAGCAGAACAAAGCAGTAATGAACAACCAAAAGGAGAAACTCAAGCAGAATTTGTTATTGGGCTTGATGATAGTTTCCCACCTATGGGTTTTCGTGATGAAAACAATGAAATAGTAGGTTTTGATATTGATTTGGCAAGAGAAGTTGCAAAAAAATTAAATATGAAACTTGTTATTCAACCAATAGACTGGGCTTCTAAAGAGCTTGAATTAAATAATGGTAAAATTAGCTGTATTTGGAACGGGTTAAGTGTTAGCCCTGCAAGGGAAGAAGCCATGACTTTATCTAAACCATATATAGCAAATAAAATGATTATTATTACAAAACTAGATTCTCCACTTGAATTAAAAGCTGATTTATCAGGAAAAACTGTTGGTTTACAAACTGGTTCTACTGCTGTTGCTGCTTTAGAAAAAGACCCTATTAGCAAACAAGTAGAACAAGCTACTTATGAAAATAACGTTTTAGCTTTACAAGATTTAGATATTGGTAGAATAGATGCCGTTATTATGGATGAAGTAGTTGCAAGATATATGCTTACTAAAAAACCAAATACTTATAAAGTTTTAAACGATTCTTTTAATGCAGAATTTTACGCTATTGCTTTTAAAAAAGGTAATGTGGAATTAAAAGATAAAGTAGAAAAAGCAATTAGTGAATTAATAGCAGAAGGTAAAGCTGCTGAAATTTCAAAAAAATGGTTTAATGACGATATAATTGTGAAATAATAATTTATGGGAAAAAGAGGTAATATTAGTGGAAAGTAGTTACATTTTACAAATAACATCAACTATGTTACAAGGTGCTAAAATAACAATTTTAGTATTTTTTGTAGTTATTATTGCCTCTCTCCCATTAGGTTTTATTGTTACATTACTTGGTAGGTCAAAATTTAAGCCATTATCATATCTTATAACAATCTATAT
>CALADT010000317.1 GCA_937890655.1 uncultured Mucispirillum sp.
TTAAGAATGTATAAGAACTAAATACCATAATTCCCCGTATTGAAAAAAAAATTTTGCATTATATACGGGGGATTTGTCAAGATAAAATTAAAAAATATATATAACTATAAAATTTTTTATTTTTTTAAATTTATAATAAATAAGGATACTAAAATAAAAAAGTATTTTTTATTAAATATAACTTTTATAATAGTAAAATATATGTTAAGATAGTTATATGGAAAAGAAAAAAAACAATAGCACAATAAAACGTATTATAAGTATTGTAGTATGGCTTCTAGCTTTAATAGCTATTGCTTTAGTTGTATGGAAACTATATGGTAAAATTGATATTAAAAAGGCAGATTTTTCCACAGTTATACAAAAAAAAGCAGAACCTACTATTTATGATGTATATAAAGTAAAAAGTAAAAAACATAACCGTAACTTATATTATGTTACAATTAATGATATTTATTGCGATGCTTATAGGAAAAATGAATACGATAACCCTCACTTTTTTAAAGTAGATATTGTTTTTGAAGCCCATAATAAAAAAGACGCACAAGCTATTGAAAGTATTACAAAACAAACTGTTACAGAAATAAGAAATATGGTAAAAAGTTACCCTGTGGTTGGTATAGATAGATATGAATTAATGGCATACATTAAAAGAGATATTAAGTATAAAATGAATAATGTATTACAAAAAGATGCTGTTGTTGGTGTTTATTTTGAAAGTTTTCTTGGACAGTAGTATATTTATTGACATATTTCATATATAATGTTAGTCTAATGCTATAACTATGGAGAAGTATTGTGAGACATATTTACGTCAATCTTCCTCACTATGAGGGGATTGTAAATAAACTAAATAACCACTTTAAGCTGTGTAGTAAAAACGAAGCTAGTGCTATTGTAACAGAATATCCAGATGAATATGACCCGTCATGTTTTGTAATAATAGTGCGTAATAAAAACCCTCACAATGGTAGCTACTTCATTAATAATTCTCAAGATGAACACACTATTCTCACTTCCATTCATGCAAGTTTAGATACTTTTTTTATGACTAAAATAGCAGGCAAGTTTTCTCCTTATATGGAAAAAGAAGGTGGATTACAACGTATTGCTTATTTTATGAATAAACTTGAACATATACTTAACTCCTCCCCTGAAAGTATAATAGAGATAGATTTAACAGGGGAAATATTTTTCTACAACAGAAAGTTTGCAAAAGTATATCAAGATGATGATTTTATTATAGAAGAAAATATATTCAAAATATTTGATGAAACAACAGCTGCAGAAGTAAAACGGTGTATGGGTGCAGCTCTTCAAGGCACAGATTCTAACTTTAGTGGTAAACTTATAACTAGAAAAGGGGAAAGCATAAGTATTGCAGGCCACGTTATAGCTTTAAGTGATGATAGTTATAATTTTGAAATAGTATTTGATGATATTACTACAAAAATCTCTAAAATATTACAAATGCGTAAAATTGAAGAACAGTCTATTGTGGCTGGGTTTTCCCGCCATTTATCCCATAATGTTATGAATGCACTAACAGCAGCAGGCGGGTTTATTAGGCAGATAAAATTAAAGACAGAATCAGATATACATATACAAAACCTTTGGAAAATAGTAGATAATAAATTATCATTAATAGAAGAAATTATTGCAGGTTATAACGATTATACCCATGCTATATCATTTAAAATTACAGAAAATGTGGATTTAAACGAGTTTTTAAGTGAGCTTGTTATTGCTTTAGCTGAAAAAAATGTTGATAGAAACTTCACTGCATACCTTCATAAATTTGTAGACAGCTATAATGTGGAGTATGATTTATCTCGTGGAAAATCCTTCCATATAATCGCTAACAAAATGTTTTTAAAGCTGGCAGTATGCTATATTTTAAAAGATAATATCCGTTATTTTTCCGGTAATATTCCGTTAAACTATAAGTTTACTTTAATTGCAGCACCTGATACTTTTACATTACAGATTGATTTATTTGGTGTAGATGCTCCTGATTACATTATAGAATCTATGTTTAGCCCATGGAAACATACTATGCTTTCCCAAAGTTTTGACTACTGGGGTATAGTAATCGCAGGGACTATTGTGGAACGTCATCATGGAAAAAGCAATGTAGAGCGTATAGATAATGGTTTACGTTTTACTTTTGAATTTAAATCTATGCTATAATGTTACTACATTCTAATAAATTTCGTTAAATTATCTCTTTTTGCTTTTGATGAATATAAAATTTCAAGTCGTATGTTTTCATCAAGCTGTTCTATACCGTATCTTAACATTATTCTAGGCATATATTTTCCATACTCTTCAAAAAATTCAAAATATACTTTTTTGTTATAATTATAAATATTTCTTAAACTCCACCCTGATGCCCTTAAAACGTATTCATCTTTTTCATTTAAAAGCATAAGGATAGTTTTCTTTAATAACTCTATATCTTTTTTATAAAGCCTTGCTTCTGCAAATGTTACAACAGCAGAACGTCTTACTAAATAATGGCTGTGTTTTGCATAATCTAATACAAAACTTTTATCCACAAGCTTACTTAATGAGTAAAGTGATATTTGGTCATCAATGGCCCAATTAATAATTATATTATTTTCAATATAGTCTAAAAATATTTTTGGTAAATCAATATTTAATGAATAATAACAACGCTCTAAAAGCATACATGCTACTATCTGCATTTCAAAGGCTTTTGATTTCATTAACTTATCAATAAGTATAAAAATATCATTATTTTCCAGCATATTTAATTCATCAAGGTATTTTGAAAAAATAGATTTTGTTTTTTTCATAGGAATACCATATACAAAATCAGCTTTGTTTTTTAAATATACATTAATAGACGGTATTTTTGTATCGTCTTTATGTGATAAAATAATACTTTCTATTTTATTATAGTATGTATCGTATATATTCATATTTTCCCAATCAATTTAATGGAAATATTATAGCATAAAAAATAATAATATGGTATTATAAATTACAAGGGGTTATTATGGATAAAGTTTTATGTTTAGATATAGGCGGTTCATCAATAAAAAGTGGCCTGTGTAGTATAGATGGCACTATTACAAACGAAGAAAAACATATACTAGAAAACCAAGACTATGTATGTTTTTTAGATACTATAAAAAAAATTATATCAAATACTCATGATAATATAAAAGGTATATCTCTTGCTCTCCCTGGAGGTTATGATATTTTAGAAGATTCCATATTTGCACCAAATTTACTTTTCTTAAACGGTCAACATATTAAAAAAGATATCACTTCACTTTGTGGAATAGATGTATTAGCAGAAAACGATGCTAATTTGGCAGCCTATGGAGAATACGTTTTTGGAGATAAAAAATCAGTTCAAAATATGGTTTTTTGCACATTAGGAACAGGTTTTGGTGGTGGTTTAATACTAAATGGCAGGCTGTTACAATCAAATATTACTCTTTTTGAAATAGGCCATTTATCTGTTGATTTTAACGGCAGAAAATGTGGCTGTGGTAGAAAAGGCTGCCTTGATGAATACTGCTCCACTTCTGGGCTTTTAGAAATATATAAAGAAGTAAGTGGTGATAATTCTAATATTTCAACTTATGATTTAAAAACAAAAGCAGATAATAATAATGAATATGCAATAAATACATTTAAAGAATACGGTAAACTTTTAGCTAACGCGTTTGCAAATATTACAGCACTTTTATGCCCTGAAAAAATAAAGTTTGGTGGTGGACTTTCAGAATTATCTGAATACTATATGGAAAGCCTTTTAAATGAATATAATAACATAGTGTTCCCTGCATATAAATCACGAGTGAAAATAGAAAGGGCAGTTTTAAAAAATCAAGCTGGTATGTTAGGTGGGGCTGCTTTACATTTTGGGTTATAAAATTCCTTAAATAACTTTATAGGCTATTTAAGGAATATATTTTATTTATACGAATATTTTGCTTTTAATATTTTAATATTTATACATGCTATATTTTCTTCATCATATTCTTTGCATTTATCTTGAAAATAGTTTATAGACTGTTCATAATATTTTACTGCTTCTTCATAATTTTGTGGCACATCGTAACCACTTATATAAATATCTGCTAAATTAGCACAATATTGGTTATCTAGTTCGCATGCTTTACTAATATAGCTTAACCCTTTTTCTTTATCTTTTTCTAATGTTACCATATTTTCATTAAAGCCATTAAGGTAAACATTGCCTAAAGTAATACAGCCTGCTGAAAAATCTAAAGAGCAGGATTTATCCATATAAGATAAAAACTCCGTAATATTATCAGATTTTAGCCTTGCCATATAGTAACAACTGTTAGCGGAACCTAAATCACATGCTTTTATATTTAGTTCATCAGATTTATTTAAGTCTTTTTCTACACCGATACCTTTTTCATATAAATATGCAAGACTGCTACATGCTAAAGCACTACCTAATTCACAGGATTTTTCATATAATGGAATAGCCTGTGCATAATCTTTACTTTCAGAATATTTTTTTGCTTCATTATAATAGTCTTCTGCATTTTTTGTGCAACCAGAAAAAATAGCAGTTAAAATAGTTAATAATAATATATACTTTTTCATATAGTTACCTTCTATAAAACTCTGTTGATTATAGCATATTACATTTAATAATCAAGAAAATATTTTTATATTTTTTTACTGAAAAATTTGCTTATTTTATTCTAGCAATTTTATTATTACTAAATATTATTATGTTATTTTAATACATTTAATAATTTATTGTTTTAAAGACTATATATTACCATATATTATATATATCTTATACCCTACTTTTTTAGAATATTTTTTCATATAAAAATTTACTTTTTTTAACCATATTACTATTGATTATGATATTTTTAGACTATAAATATAAAAGACAATTTAAATATTAAACTTCTTTATGGCAATATATATTATTAATATATATATTTAATATGATAAATAAATGTTGCTTTTTTTAAAAAATTATCTAATCAGGGCAGCCAAGCACAGGGTATTTTTTATCACTTAATGATTCTATACTTATACCTTTTAAGTATTCTTCCATATGGGTTTTCATTTCCATCCATAAACCGTTTATGGAACATTCTGAACATACAGTGCATTCCCTATTATTAACACAGTGAATAGGGATTATACCGCCATCCATAATAACCACCACATCAAGTATAGATATTTCACTGGCAGGCCTTGAAAGTTGGTAGCCACCTAGTTTACCTGCCGTTGAAATTACAAGTTTATGTTTTTTAAGGGCTGAAAATATCTGCTCTAAATATTTATTAGAAAGGTCTAACTTTTCTGAAAGAGTAGCAATACCCACAGGTTTATCTACTTGAGAAAGTATATTTAAAGTATGAAGTGCTCTAATGGCATAAATAGATTTTGTAGTTATTTTCATAGTAATCCCTCATGCTTAACTGATTAAACTAATTAAAAAGTTTTAGTTATAATTTTCCCGTAACAATTTTATTTCTGCTGCATAACCATCTATATCGTTTGGGGTTTCAAGATAATATGGCAGATGACGAAGTTTTGGGTGGTTTATAAAATTAATTATAGCATCAAAACCAATAGTGCCTTTGCCTATTTTTTCATGCCTATCTTTTCTGCTGTTAAAAGGCATCATAGAGTCATTTAAATGCACTGCATGTAGCCTATCTAAACCGATTATTTTATCAAATTGTTCCAAAACGCCGTCTAAATCATTAACTATATCATAGCCTGCTGAATATATATGGCAAGTATCTAAACAAACACCTAGTTTGTGGTTTAGTTCTACCCTATCCATAATAGTGCGTATTTCTTCAAAAGCTATACCCACCTCACTACCTTTTCCAGACATTGTTTCTAGTAATACTAATGTGTTATGTTCTTCTTTTAATACACTATTTAGCATATTAGATATATATTCAATAGCAATATCCACTCCCTGCCCTACATGGCTTCCTGGGTGGAAATTATATAAGTTATTTGGCATATAATTCATCATGTCTAAATCACTTGCCATAGTGTTTTTTGCAAACTCTCGTAAACCCTCATCACTAGAACAAGCATTTAATGTATATGGTGCATGTGCCAAAATAGGTGCGAAATTATTGTTTTTAGATATTTCTACTAACCCGTTTATATCATTTAAATCTATTGCTTTTGCTTTTGAACCACGTGGGTTTCTACTAAAAAATTGAAATGTATTAGCTTCTATATTAAGTGCTTCTTTCCCCATATGTTTAAAACCTTTTGAGGAAGAAAGATGACATCCTATATTTAACATTTTTAGTTCTCCATTAAAATATGGATATATAATATATTTAAAATCATACAAAATCAATCCTTATTTATTATAATTACAAAAAAATAAATTTTTTTATGTAATAAGAGCCTTTTATATTTAAAACTTATTGATAACTATAAAAATAATTTATTTTTTTATTTCTCAAATTTTATGTTCACCTTAAATATTTATCTTACATCCACTAATTTAGATAAAATATTTTTTTAAAAGATACAATAAAACAAAAAATGTTGCCTTAATTATATTGACATTTATAAACTTAAGTATAATAATACCTATATGGAATAAAATAACTAGAAAATTATATTCATAACCATACATATTAGGAGGTGCGGTATGAAAAAAGTTATATTAATATTTTCTATTTTTTTACTAACTGCTGCATGTTCTGACAGTAATAACAATACCGGTGCGTCTAACACTAATACAGTTTCAAATGGGGAAAATAAACCGGAACTGCTTTCTGTTGAATCAAGCCCTGCAGAGTTATATTTAGGTAATAGGATTTATCGTAAAGAGGGTGCTTTTAGTATTTTATCCCATGAAGATGTAACAGCTGTTGCTTCTATTTGTTTTGGGCAAAACCCACAAGGAGCTATTCCTGAAAAACAAATGCTTTCAGCAGAAGAATTTAGTGCTATTGCTTTTGAAAAACAGTCATGCACATCACAACTTATTCAGCTAAAAGCAGGCACAAATAAATATAGTGCTGTTTTTAATATGTTTGAAGCTATTAATGGTTTAGAAGGCGAACAAGTTTTATCTGGAGATACAACAGTTTATGCTTTTATTGACGGCGATTATGATACATATATTTTATTAGGCAATGAAAAACTTGAAGAAATGAAACCATATATTGCTTTACAACGTGGCGTTCATGATTCTACTTTTTTACCGTCTAATAATAACTTAGTATCATGGAGCATAAAAGATAATAAAGAACCTGAATTTATATATGCTACTGCTTTATTTAATGTTACTATTTCTGGTAAAAATATTGATAGTATTAGTATAGATGCAGATAACGGCAATAATGGATTTGTTGATGTATATAATAAAGATAATGAAAAAATAGGTACTTTAAACTATGTGCTTGAAAATACTACTCTTGAGCCTGCAACAGTAAATGCTAATATTAACACAACTGATGATAAAACTTTAACTACTGTTAATTTTAAAAAGTTTTCCACTACTAATGAAGACACTTTTCCGGAAGTTACAGCAGTTATTAATATTAAATTTAATTATAAAGATATAAAAAACTTTTTACAAAAAATAGATAGTAATGGCACAATGATTTCTTCAAGTTTGCACCCTGCATACATTAATATACCATTTACTGCCTCATCTAAATTAAATGGTGTAAATATTAGCCGTTCTGAAACATGTGTTATTAATTTTGCAGATATTATAAACGATGCAAGAGATATGTATAGTAGTATTTATACAGCAGAATATGGTGTTATGAATACTAATAACCATATGGCAAAAGCAGGTTTTTTTAAAAGTAGTGAAAGCATAGACCCTGTTATTAATAAACTAACATATGAAGCAAATAAAACAATAAACAGTGGTTCTGAACAGTTTCAAGTAAAAGGAACTTTTAAAGCTGGGTTATATGTAAACCAAGATACAACAAATAACAGATACAGCCTTGTAAGTAACACTTTTATTGATACACATATGGATATATTAGGCACATATTTTAATATAGTAAACGGTTTTGCAGAAGTTGCTGCCACTCCTAAATTTGATGGCGAATCAGAAGATGGTAGGTTTGATATAAAATATAACTTAACTATTATGGATAAAAAAGTCCTTGATGAAGTATCTACTATTAACGGTGGTTACCATTCTAATAGAGATTTCACTTTTGAAAAAGACTTTGCCACATCTAATACTTTTGTAGTGGTTGTGCCTTTTTACTATAATATAGGTGGTAGAGGGACAGTAGGTATTAAACCGGCTATGGATTTAGAGTTTATGCAAAAACAAATACCTTCTATTATGGAAGTTGTAAAAACTACTCAAGTGCCTAACCCAGCACCTAGACCAGAAGGGGAAATTTTAGATGTAAGTGGCCTTGAAAAAATTGATTTTAGCAGCCATATGCACTACTACCCATATGAAGATTTACCACAATGGGCAAAAACTTTTGTTGATAGTATAGGCCTTGAAAAAAGTGTAATCACAGGGGAAGAAGCTAATGTGTTATATGTTATGGACCCTAACTCTAAATTACAAGAAGAATACGATAACAGAGTAAGACATAACAATATAATAAACGACTATAAAGAATATGTAAGCCAGATTGTTACAGAAAATGTTATACTAGATAAAAACGCAGTAGGAGCTAATATTAAATTTACTGCACAACCATTTGTAAAACTTTCCGGCTATGCAGGTGGTGGTTTTGGTGTGGACCAAAGTTTTTCTATGGCAAGGTTCTCTTTAGGTGTTGGTGCTAGTGCAGACTTAAACCCTATACTAGACTTTGTTATGGACCCACAGTTAGACGGTTTTATAGGTATAGGCCACTCTAATGCTACTAATAAAGACTATCTTTTATTAAACTATGGCTTTAAAGCACCTGTTACCTATGAAATGTTAAAAGGAAAAGCCTTTGTAGGTGCCCATGTATTAATGAGTGTAAAAGTGTTTAACTTATGGCATGATATTATTAATAAAGATTTAGGTATAACACTTTTTGAACAAATGACACCACAAAAAGCTACTATTGATGTTATACAACCAATTAATAAAACTCACGGTATAGAGTTATCTTTATGAATATGAAAAAAACCATACTTGTTACAGCAGTCATTTTAATAGTGGCTGCTGTAATATATATAACTATATATTTTTTAATCCCACAGAAAAAAGCAGAAGCTTTAAAACTAAGTGGTCAATCTGGCTATAATGTTGTATGGACTTTAAATACAACAGCCTATAAAGTGCCTATTACTGCAAAGATTGATATGTATGTTAAAAGTATGGAAAAAAAAGATGATAAAGTAATACTTTATTTTTTAGTCCATAAAGTAGAATATGATGTTTTTGAACCTAAAATATATAATGCTGTTATCCCTGTTACTATGGCAAAAAACGGTAATATATTAAATGTAGAATACCCATTAAGGCTTGAAAAAGAATATAGTGATGTATTAAGTAAAAAAAGTAGCAATATTCCGCTTAAACGGTTATTTGATTATATTATATACGGTTTAGAGCCTGTTATTAACAACAATTTAACACACCATGAAAATATAACATATACTAAAAATGGATATATTAAAAGTAGTTATAAAATAAAACACAGCCATATTTGTAAATCAAGAATATTTATTGAAGAAAACAATATGCCTTATGATATTGATTTGTCTGAAATATTTATTAACTTATCTAACTCTTTTTGGATAAAAAATGCTGCTTTTCATGAAATTATAAAAGATAATGTATTAAACCAAAAAGTAGAAAGCACAATCTCTATTAACCAAACACCATATGATAACACAATGGATTCATTTTTTGAAAAACCATATGATGTTTTAAGTAGTGAGTATAAAAAAGAAAATTTTTCCTTTTATGATATGCAAAGAAATAGTAAAGCAGAAAAAAAGAAATACTCAGCAAAAACAAAAGAAAAACTAAATGCAGAATTTAATAATGCCTTTATAAAACTAAATAATAATTCCAATGAAAGTTATAATAATATGAAAAAACTTTTAGAAGAAAACCCTTATTTAATTTCACAAGTGCCTGATAAAGTAAAATCAGAAGGCAAAAATAATAACGATGCCAATAGAATGGTTATAGGAATATTAGAAAAAATAGGCTCGGCTGATGCACAAAGTGCTTTATCTACCATTATGAAAGATAAAGATATTATTGAAACAAATAGAATACGTGCCATAGTTGCCTTAAACGGAGTAGAAAAACCATCAGACCACACTGTGGATACATTAATTAATCAAGCAGCTATAAGAGATAATAAAGATGATAATATAATTGCAAACACTTCGCTTTTAGCTTTAGGTTCTGCAGGTTATAAACTTATGGATAAAACTGATAAATATAATGAAATACAAGCATATTTTGAAAACACACTTAATAATGATAGTATAAACAGAAGAACTACATTATTAAGCATAGGTAATACTGCTGATAAATATTTTTATAATAAAGTTAGCCCATATTTAAAAGATAATAACCCAGAAAACAGAGCTGCAGCAGTGTATGCTGTATCTTCTATTAATATGAACGAGTTTATGGGAAATGTGGAAAGTTTTTTACAAAATGAAAAAGAAAATAGTGTTAGGGCAGAAGTTTATTCGGCTTTTGCTTTAAGCAGACACCCCACAGAACAAATGACAAATATTATAAAAGAAAATTTTTATAAAGAATCAAAACAATCACAAACTAATATGATTACTTATTTAAAAAATAATATTAATAAACCTACTTCTGCTGCACTTTTAGAAGAAATACTTAATTCAAATACACTTTCACCAAATGAAAGTATGGAAGTAAGAAAACTATTAAGAACAAGGTGATAAAGACTGCCTATAATATTATAGGCAGTAAATTTCATTCTAGTTTATAAACAACTTCATTCGTTTATTTAATTCACTAAGAGTATTTTTTGTATAAATATCGTTATTTTCTATATCTTTTTCTACATTATTTATGGAGTTTTTAATGGTGGAATGGTCCCTTTTAAATATTTCACCTATACTTTTTAGTGATGACGGCGTATTTTTATATATTAAATAAATAGCTAAATTACGTGGAATAACAATATTTTTTGAACGGCTGCTAGATTGCAAATCCACAAGCTTAATGTTAAAAAATTCTGATACAATATCTATAATATTATTAGGAGTGAGTGTTTTATTACGTTCTATAAACCAATTAGTGAAATCTTTTTGCAGAAAATCAACTGTAATATCAATATTTTGAAATTTTGCCTTAACATTGGCTGTTTTCACAACACCTAATAAATCCCTTGTGCTTTCTGATTTAATATTTTCAGCAATAAAAAATAACACATCATCAGTAAAAGTGATTTTATTTGATTCTGAAAAACTTTTAAGTATAGCTATTTTTTCTTCCACAGACGGTAAATCAATTTGTGGCATAATACCACCTGCAAAACGGCTTTTTAAACGCTTATCTAAATTTGCGATTTCATCAGGGGAAGAATTAGATGTTAAAATTATCTGCTTATCATTAGCATGTAGTTTATTAAATAAAAAGAAAAACTCATCCATGGTAGATGGCCCACGGGAAATAACCTGCACATCATCAAAAAGAAGTAAATCTATGGAGTCATACTTTTCTTTAAACTCTTGTATTTTTTTATTTTGTAATGACTTTACAAACTCGTTCATAAAAAGTTCTCCAGTAATACATAATATATTTTTTTTAGGGTAATTTTTTCTTACATAGTTACCAACTGCGTGCATAAGGTGAGTTTTTCCAAGTCCTACATCTCCATAAATATATATAGGGTTATTTAGTTTATCAAACCCTTTTGCTGCACTTAAACATGCAGAATATGCAAACATATTTGATTTACAAGATACAAATGTATCAAAAGTAAAATACTCATTAAGTGGGACAGAATGGTAATCTCTTTCTTGTTTATGAAACTCCACAACTGTATTTTCTTTATGGGTTTTTACCACATTACTATTGCTGTTTAAAATTATTTTTATATCACAATCTAAATGATAAAACTCTTTTAATGCTGTTTTTAATTTATTAAGGTAGTTATCTTCCACCCACTGTTTTATAAACTTATTTTGTGCTTGAAATGTTATAATATTTGATTCAAATGAAACAATTTCTAAATCCTTAATCCATTTAAAAAAATCTGGGTCATCCATTTTGTTTTTTACATCGTTTAAAATCGTTGCCCATGAAGCATCAAAATTATTTTTATTCATATTTTACCACCTAAATTATAAAATATTAAAAAAATGCAGTAATATCAATACCTGCAGAGTAACCAAAACCACTACTATGGCCACTAAAAAGCCGTATTTCTTTTGATACATACTTATGACTATCCATTATAAATTCCACAAATGGACTAATTTTCACCATATCTTTTATAGTATAAGCATATCTTAACCTTAAAGCTGCTGTATCAGTATAATATTTTTTTTGGTCGCTGAAGTAAACATCTTCTATAATATTTGAAAGTTTATATGCATCGGTTTCCATATCCACTTGAAATTGTAACATATTTTCTTTATTTATGCCAAAATTATATGAAAAGAAAATATCTAATACAGGAACATATTTAAATTCCACAGAGCTGTATTTTAAAAATTTAACATTTATATATGTTAATGGTAGTCCAAAAATAATATTTAAATTAGGTTTATTAAACTCATACCTTATAACAGGTAAGGGGTATCCGTCTAAAAACTTTCTGTTACTTGAATACTCAAAACCTAAATAGAGCCTTGAATAATAAGCTGTTGCTTTCCCCTCTATGTTTTCATACTCTGTAATATGCTGAAATACTTTAAAGGCATAAAATACATCAAAATCTATTAAGTTAAGAGATGTAAAGGGCTTATCGCTGGAAGATATTAACCCTATCCCTGCCCAGTGGCTGCCTGCTTTATAAGCATAAGTTAAGCCGACTTTTGTTAGTGTATCATCTCCTAATATTTGCTGAAATTCATAACCAAACTGGTGGGGTGTGCTGGTGTGTAACCCTTCTATTTCTAATGTGTGGGTATCTTCTGCAATATCTAACCATCTATATTTAAAATTAAGCCCTTCATATGGAGAATAAAGGGCGTTTGAGCCATATACATTACTACTAAATAATATGAAAAATAAAAATAGAAATAAAATATTTCTAGTCATCATCTACCTGAAAAAGAGTGTTCTTTTCTATTTCTATTTTATCTAAATATAATTCTCCAAAACGAATTCCTGTCCATAAAGGAATATTGTTTAAAACAGCAAATTCTGCTTGTAATGAAAATGGAGAAATATTTTCTATTAATAACCCTTTAGCGTTTTTATAATTATTTAGTTTTGTTACAGGCAGGTTATAAGCGGCAATAACTTTATCACTATAATCATCTAAATCTAAATTAGTTTCTATTTTACCTTCGCAATTTATTCTATTTAAACCATATACTGCAAAAGCCTCTGTATCTTTATATTTTAAAACCATATCTTCTGAAATATGTGGTGTTTCAGATAAATCAAAACCATATATTTCAGGTGGCACGACCTGTGCTTTATACCTTTCATTACGCCATTTCCTAAAGGAAATAGTATCTTTTGTATCTCCAAATAAAGTATCAGACATTAGCCTTTTTAACTCATCATGCTCTAAAAAGAAAATATCTAGTTTACTATTTAGTTTTGATTTTGCTATGCCTATTTCGCCCATTTTATTTAAAGTTTTATGTGATTTCACTATAATATCTGATGTTAATAAATATAGTTCATCTCTTAAATCAAGTAGCTTATGCAAAGAATAAACTGCTTTTTTTAGTTTTGATTTTCTTGAGAAAAACGGCAGCCTTTTAAAAAATTTAGATAGTTTTTGGATATCTTTTTCCATATTAAATGTAACACTATTTATATTTGATGCAAAATCCATATAATCTGGTAAAATCATTTCATCATCACTATAAAAAATAGAGTTTTTACGAGTTTTATAAACTGTATTTAAAACTAATGAAATATTAGGGAATTTTTTTAGTAATATAGATAAATTTTCAGTAAATTTAATAGATAAGTATTCATATATTATAACAAGCTGAACTACAATATCATAAAATGATTTACTATTAAACACTGTTATATCTATATTTCTTGTATTATCTTTTATGCTTTCAAGTAATTCTTCTATTTCATCATTTGTAACAGGGAAAAAGTTTTTATTTAATTTATCTAATTTTGATATTCCCATTTTTAAAAATAAATTAGGTGCATACGACCTTCTGTATAACGACTTATTTAAGCCGATAGTATGCATCATTTTTTCAAAACCTGTTAAGTTAATATAAAGCCTGCCATATAGTGGTAATATGGTAGGAGATGTGGTTTTTAAGTTACAGGAAGTAAAAATAGGGTTTAGAATATCAAGCAAATTATCAAATATGGATGATGTTAATGTGGACATTACTTCAGGCATATATGTTGCAAAATAACCACTTGATAAAATCACTTCTTCATCATAAAGCCTTGATTTTGGCTCTGAATATTCTGATGTGGTTAATGGCCTTGGAATAAAATAATCCCTTTTAGCACTTTTAAAATCAACTACTGAACAGCTTTTTATATAGCAATTTTCTTCGCATAAATAAAGCTCTAAATTTACAGGACATGTAGCTGTATGCTCTGCTTTTATTAAAACATCTATTACTTGAGAAATTTCTGCATTATTTAAAGGGCTGTTGCCTTTTATATTACGAATATTATCACTATACTGCCCTTTTAGTATAATTATTTGACTATCATGAATCACTAAATGAAAAAAACCAAAATTATTTCTGTAATGTGGGTAAGCAGATATACTAATACCATTTTCTTCGTTATTTTCTTCACTATTATAGGGTTTTAACCCTGCTTGAATTAATAGCTCATAAATATCTAACTTTTCTATTTCACCCATTAAATGCACCTCATATTAATAACTTTGGTTTATATATGTATTACCCTCTTAAAAGGTCTGCTATTTCTCTATAACGTTTAGAAGTTTCATCAGCTATCTCTTTTGGTAATTTTGGGCCAGGAGCCTGTTTATTCCAGTCAAGAGTTTCAAGGTAGTTTCTAACAATTTGTTTATCCATACTATCTTGAACAGTTCCTGCCACATATTTTTCAGCAAACCAAAAACGAGAAGAATCAGGAGTTAATACTTCATCAATTAAAATAACTTTACCGTCAAAAAGCCCAAACTCAAGTTTTGTATCTGCTATTATAATACCTTTGCTTAAAGCTAATTCAGATGCAAATTTATATATTTTAATAGTGTAGTCTTTCATTTGTTGAGCATAATCTTTCCCAACAATATCACACATTTTTTCAAATGATATACTTTCGTCATGGCCAACATCTGCTTTTGTAGACGGAGTGAAAATAGGTTCCGGAAGTTTATCTGCCTCTTTTAAACCTTTTGGTAACTCTATACCACATACAGCACCTGTTTTCATATAGTCTTTCATACCAGAACCTGTAATATAACCACGCACAACGCATTCTGCTAAAAGTGGAGTAGCTTTTTTCACAAGCATACTTCTGCCACTTAGTATATCTTTATATTTATGACATACTTCGGGCATTTCATCTACATTTGTAGTAATAAGATGGTTATCAATAATATGAGCAGTTTTTTCAAACCAAAAAGTAGAAAGCTCAGTTAATACTTTACCTTTACCGGCTATACCTTCAGGTAATATTACATCAAAAGCAGAAAGCCTATCTGTGGATACAATTAATAATTTATCATCTAAATCATATATATCCCTAACTTTACCTCTGCCTATTAACTTTAAATCTGAAAATTCTGTATTTAATACTATATCCATATACATTCACCTCTTAAAATATTATTGATAAAAATATAAAAAATATAATATTATATTAAAATTTTATATAAACCTTAACTATTTTCTTGAAAAATTAAAAATAATAGTTTATATTTTAAATAAAATAATAAACGAGGTGGAAAATGTCTTTAGATTCTATTGATATTAAGATGTTAAATATGCTCATAAAAAATGGCAGAATCTCCTATACAGATATTGCTAAAGAAGTGGGAATGAAACCACCTTCTGTTATAGACAGAATAAAAAAAATGGAAACAGACGGCATAATTTATGACTATACTGCAAGGGTAGATTATAAAAAACTAGGCTATGATATGGTGGCTTTTGTTGGTGTGGTTATGGATAACCCTGTTTATATTGATGATTTTGAAGAATTATTTAAAAATGTAGATGAAGATATTGTAGAATGCTACCACGTTACAGGGGATTTTACTCTACTTTTAAAAGTAATAACTAAAAATACTAACACTCTTGCAGGTATTATCCGTAAATTAAGAGAGCTTCCAGGAGTTGCAAGCACAAATACTATTTTAGTATTTTCTACTATGATAAATAGGGTGCATACTGTATAAATGGATACAGTTAGTGTTATAATTCCTGTATATAATAGAGATTATTCATTAAGAGATGCAATAGAAAGTATTATAATACAATCATATAAACCGTCAGAAATAATAGTTATTGATGACGGTTCTTTTTTTAATATAGTAGATATTTTAAAAAACTATAAATCACATATTAAATTCATAAAACTAAATAATAATAAAGGTGTTAGTTCTGCAAGAAATAAAGGAATAGAAAATGCAACAGGTAATTATATTGCATTTTTAGATTCTGATGATATTTTTCTACCTAAAAAATTGAAACACAACTAAAATTTATGCAGGATAATAATTTTCTCATAAGCCACACTAACGAATTTTGGTATAAAAAAGATAGATATATTAATCAAGGCAAAACAAATAATAGATACGGTGGCTATATTTTAGATAAAATACTTGATAAATGTAGAATAAGCCCTTCTTCTCTTATGGTGCATAAAAGTATATTTGATAACGTAGGTTTATTTAATGAAGATTTAAAAGTATGCGAAGATTATGAATTTTCCATGAGAGTTGCCTTAAAATATAATGTCGGTTACTTAAAAAATAAGCTGATTATAAAAAGAGCTGTGGAAGAAAATAGCTTAAGTGCTTCCATAAAACATATAGAATATATAAGGTACAATATACTAAATGATTTTTATAATCAAAATAAAGAATATATTGATAATAAAGATAAAAAATATATTTTACAAGAAATTCAAAGAAAAAGAGATATTATTAGTCCTTTTATAAATCAACAATAAATTATACAATTTTAAATACATTTAATATATAATTGTATAATTTATCATTATTTTTAATATAATCCACCCTTAAAACATTTTATTTTTATATATATTTATTATTTTGCATAAAAATATTAATTATATAGATATTGTGGAGATAAAATCTTAACCTATTGATAAAAAAAACATATTGACTTTTTAAACTCCTACTAACAATATAGTATTTATACTAGTAAAATATTTCGTTCCATTAAAACAATAGTATTTAGTAAATAAAAAAAATTAAATAATATGGGAGGTCTTGTATGAAAATATGCAACAACATTTTTATTAAAAAGGCTTATTCTTTGATAACAGCAACTATATGCCTTTTATTTTGTTTAGTACATTTTCAAGCATCAGCACAAGAACAAGAATTTACTAAGCCAAGAACATTAGAAGGGGTAATGGAGCAAGAAAAAACATTATTTGATGTTCTTAAAAAAAAGCACCCTATTTTTCAATATGAAAAAGAAGGTAGAATTGTTGGAAAATATGAAATAAGCACTAGAACTGAAGAATTTTCAGAAATCAATGGTGGGCCTAAAGTTGCAAAACGTAATAACCTTGACAACACTGCTGTAACATATAGGCTTGCATATGAAACAACATTAGATTATCCAAACAAATTTGTAGGACCTGAAAAGTGTGGAGAGTGCCACCCTGCACAGTATGAACAGTGGAAAAGGTCAAGACATGCAAAAGTTGTAAGGTTTCCAGAAGAACTAGATGAAGTAGATGGGGACCCAAAAAGAAAAATGTATGGAACAGATTCTAGTATATTACCTATGGGAATATACCCAGAAGATGTTCTTTTTATTTTAGGAACACCTAGAACTAAATATGGTTTTTTAGATAGATGGGTGGTAAGAGGAACATATCATGTAGAAGGTGGTAAATTAGGAGAAAAAAATACTAAAATTGTAGCTGGTGGTAACCAGTTTTCTCGCCTATGGTCGCAACACCTTACACCTGAAATGACAAAAAAAATAGCTGCTTTTATACCAGAATTCCCTACAAAAATGGAGGATTTTGGTGCTTCAGGCTCAAATGTTTGGGGAACAAATTCATATGCTGCGAAAAATAAAGAGTCATTTAAGTTTCAACCAGGTTCTGCATACTGCGAAGTATGTCATACATATAAATTTGATTTTAATAGTATAGATGAATTTTATAACGCATTAGGCAATAGAGAAGAATTACGCAAACATACTATTTCAAAAGGTATAAGTTGCGAAGAATGTCATGGCGCAGGTGCTCACTTATATGGTGCAAGAGGTGCAGGTATGCCTTCAAATTGTGAAAGATGTCACCAGCGTTTTAATTATAGTGAAGAAGATGCAAAAGCAAACCCTACAAAAGTATTTAATAGTTACTTTAAATCATCTTGCCCATCTTGTGGAACAGAGGGTGCACAGCTTTATAATTCTCTCCATTATGATAAAGGTATGAGATGCACAACATGTCATGACCCACATATGGTAACAAAAAATGATTGGAAAGATGAATATACATTAACAGGGTTAAAAAAAGAATGTGCAGACTGCCACTCTACTCAAAAAGAATTTTTTAAACCTGGTGGAATACATGCTGAAGATAGGTGTACTGCATGTCATATGCCAAATATGATGAGCTGTGAAAACTTCGGTGCTGTCCAATTCCCAGACCATGCACTAGCAGATAACGTTCGTGCATCACATATTTGGAATATTAAAGTAGATAAAACAGCTAAATCGTTAAACCCACCAGAAGGACAACCACGTAAATCGTCTACTAAAGGGTGGACTATTGCAAGAGATGAAAAAGGCCATTTCTTTATAGATTTAATGTGGTCTTGTGGTAGAACAAGTTTTAGCGATGTTAATTTAGTTGGCCCAGGTGCTAGTGGTTGCCACAGCCCTGTTCAGTCTACTCTAAAATACTTTTCTCAAGAACAAGTATATAATGATGTGATAAAATGGCAGCAGCCTGTAAAAGACGGCTATGAAAAAGTGAAAGCAGGTATTAAAATAATAGATAAAGGGCTTGCAGATAACACTATGCTTCCTGTTGAGAAAAAAGCAGAAATAATACTGCTTACAAAACAAGCACAAGATATTATTAGTAGAATTGAAAAAGACGGCTCTTGGGGTGTTCATGGACCAGCATATACTAATAAAATAATTAATGAAGCTTTAATTTATGTTCAACAGGCTCAGAATATACTAAAATCAAATTAGTATAAGGTTATAGAATAAATATAACAGGTGTCTATGTATTCAGGCACCTGTTAAGTT
This sequence comes from uncultured Mucispirillum sp., assembly GCA_937890655.1. Classification (GTDB taxonomy): domain Bacteria; phylum Chrysiogenota; class Deferribacteres; order Deferribacterales; family Mucispirillaceae; genus Mucispirillum. The sequence goes on from CALADT010000317.1 coordinate 19,567, forward strand.
AAAATCGAGAGATAATTATGAAAAAAAATAGACAAATATTTTATCTATTAATAATAATGCTTCTTTCTGTTATTCCTTATGCTAATGCAGAAATGGGTGGATATGCCCATATTGAAGGTATTGAGCAAATAGGTTTATCAGATGCAGAACAGCTTTTAAAAGATAAGAAAGCTATATTTATAGATACAAATTATCAGTCCATTCGCGATAGCCTAGGTTATATTGATGGTGCAATTTTTCGTGATAGTAAAGACTATATAAACCAGCTACCAAAAGATAAAAATACGACTTTAGTATTTTACTGCCTTAACCGACTGTGTTATGAAGCAGGAGAAAGTGCCGCACAAGCAATTAAAGACGGATATAAAAACTCTTTAGTTATGATAGAAGGTATTGAAGGCTGGATAACATCAGGAAGACCCGTTATAAAAAAACATATAGCCCAATGGCAATCTTCGGAAAATGTTATGGAATTTACTGATGCAATACATAAAGATATTGTTTTTGGCAACCTACCTGCATGCCGAAACTGTCATGGAACTTATAATAAAGATATTAATAAAAGTAGTATTAAATTAAATAATGCTGCTGATAAAATGCAGATAAATATGAACTGTGTAAAATGCCATGATGATTTAGGCAACGCTTTTGAAGGAAGTGTTCATGATGTAAACTATAAAGCATTACTAGATGGAACACTGCTTTATTATAACCCACCAGAACCAGGGAAAAAACAACAACCTTTATGTGTGGATTGTCATAAAACTCATACAACAAGTAAACACGGAGTAGAATCCCCAAAAAAAGTAAGCTCTGAAAGTTGTTCTTCATGCCATGAAAAAAAAGGTTACTTATACGAAGCAAGTTTTCATGGTAAAATGAATGTGTTAAATACTGCTGGCGAAACACCAACTATTGCTTCCTGTGCAGATTGTCATGGTGGACATGATATTTTTAAAAGTGATGATTTTCGCTCTAAATTATCATTAAGTAACAGGATTGATACTTGTGGAAAATGCCATGAAGGTTCAACAAAAAGTTTTGTAACATATATTGCCCATGCAGACCATACAGACAGAAGTAACCACCCTGTATTATATTGGGTAAATATTTTTATGCTTACACTATTAATATCTGTATTTATCTTTTTTGGAATTCATACAATATTATGGGCTACACGTCTATTTTTAATAAAACGTGCAAACCCTGAAGCATGGAAATTAGCAAAACAGGCTGTAAAAAAAGATAAAAAAGGATTAAAAAGATTTTCACTACTCCATAGAGCACAGCATTTAGGTTTAGCAATTTCTTTTATGGGGCTATCATTATCCGGTATGCCACAAAAATTTTACGATGCTCCATGGGCACATGCTGTGGCAGACTTTATAGGTGGGCCTATTAATACAACTAAAATTCACCATTGGTTTGCGTTACTACTTATTGTGCTTTTTACTACCCATGTAATTGATGTTAGTGTAAATTTATGGAAAAAACGTGATGCAATAAGGGATAAAACAACAGGTAAACTGTCAGGAAAATTATTCTTAAAAGCAGCTTTTGGCCCTGATTCATTAATACCAAACGCTCAAGATTTTAGAGATATAAAAGCTAATATAAAATGGTTTTTAGGCAAAGGGCCAAGACCAACTTTTGAAAGATGGGCATATTGGGAAAAATTTGACTATTTGGCAGAAATATGGGGCACATTTGTTTTTGGGATAACAGGTTTAATACTATTATTCCCTGTTCAGTCTGCTGCCATACTTCCTGGTTCTGCTGTAAATGTGGCTATTATCTTCCATACTTATGAAGGTTTACTGGCTATGGCATTTATCTTTTCTATACATTTTTTCAACTCTCACTTTAGACTTGATAAATTTCCAATGGATATGGTTATTTTCTTAGGAGATGTTCCTGTAGAAGAAGCTAACCATGAAAGAGGAAGATGGATAGAACGGCTTAAAGCAGAAAATAAACTAGATGAAATGGTTGAAGAAGAAAAAACAGGTTTAAGAACTGTTATAGCTAAAATCATAGGATATTCCTTAATGTTCCTTGGTTTAGCACTATTAATTCTTATATTAATAGCACTTATTATATAATTTATATCGCCAAGATTATTCTTGGCGATTTTTTTCAAAAAAATGGAGTATAAATATGAAGAAAATATTACTTTTAGTTGTTCCTTTATTATTTTTATGTTTAAACAATGGAATATGCAAGGAAAATAAAATTGAGGTTATAGATACGGTAATTTATGCTACACCACCTAATGCTAAAAACGGTAGCTTTTTTGCCACTATTAAAAATTTAACAAAAAATGATATTGTTTTAACTAATGTGGAAAGTGATATATGTAATGTATGCGAGATACATACTCATATTAAAGAAAATAATATGATGAAAATGGTGCCTGTAAAAGAATTTAAAATAGGTGCTTTAGATGAAAAAAAACTTGTTTCAGGTGGCGACCATATTATGCTTATAGGCTTAAAAAAACCTTTAAAAGCCGGTGATAATATTAAAATAAAACTTATTTTTAATAATAAAGATATTGTAGAAAAAATAGTGAAAGTTGAGAAAAAATGAACAAATTTTATTTAATCCCTGTTATAATAAGCATATTGGTTGCAGTTGCTATTTCTTTTATATATATAAACATTAACAATAACTCATCAGTTGATGTTTTAAAAAAATATAACCTTACACCACTTGAGTGTGATTTAATGAAAGAAACATGTGTAAAAGAATACAACGGGCAAAAAATTTATTTTGATATATTACCAAAACCTGTTGAGATAATGGCAGAATCAACTATTAAAATTACAGGTCTTGATTATGATTTTTATGACGCAAAAATACGTATATTCGGATTAAATATGGATATGGGAACAATTATTGCATCTCTTAATAAAGAAGGAGATGCCTATATTGCTAAAGTTGCATTAAGTGCTTGTCTTGTGGAAGATATTATGCGTTACAGAATAGCAGTATATGATGGCAATGACCCTATTGATTTATATATTGATTTTGATATACCAAGATAAAATATTACAGTGTAAACTGGTGAAAAATGAATAAAAACATATTGAAGTATGTTATAATTACAGTAATATCTATATGCTGTGCTTTACTTGTATTTTTTGGTATTGTTACTTTTAATGAAAAAAATAAATATAACTTTAAAGGCCAAAGCTCACAAGGAGAAGTTACACTAAATAGTTTTAAGGGGCAAAATATTGTAATATATTTTGGGTACACATATTGTCCTGATGTTTGCCCATTAACAATAGAAGCACTTAACAATGCAGTAAACAGTTTAAAAGAATATAATATCTCACAAAAAGATATACTACTTCTTTATGCTACTTTAGACCCAGATAGAGATACAACAACTGCTTTAGATGAATACAGCTTATGGTTTTATCCTAATGCTATGGGTATAAGGTTTGAACATGATGAATTAAAACGTGTTGCAAATAACTATAATATAAAATATCAGAAATTTAAAATGGAAGGTTCTGCAATGGATTATTCTGTGGCTCATAGTTCAGCACTTTTCTTTTTTAATAAAAAAGGCGAATTAGTCCAAACTATAACTAACTTAACTGAAGAAAATATTGCAAATGCCATTAAAGCTACTGTGGGGATTAAATGAAAAAATATATTATAATTTTTTCATTACTACTTATTGCTTGTAATAATAACAATATTGTTCCACAAAATAATTCACAAGTAAATGTTGCAAAAGAATATGTTGCTGTATTTTTAAATGATGATAATGTTACCACTATTGAATCAAATAAACCAAAACTTTCACTTATACTTTTTGGTATGGATGGTTGTAGTGCATGTTTTGCCATGAAAAATCTTCTTAGTGAAAAAGGAAATATTAGTAATATTTTACTATCACACTATAAACCTTATTACATTAACCTAAGTCATAAAAAAGAATGGATTATAAATAATAAAATAATTTCTATTGATAATATAAAAAAACAATTTAATATAGTCG
>CALADT010000318.1 GCA_937890655.1 uncultured Mucispirillum sp.
TGTTGACTCCATTTTCTATTTTTTTGTGCTTGGTTATCAGCAAAAATATCAATTACAACAAGTTGTTCAACTATTTTATTATCTCTTGTAGGAAAATTAATAGGAGTAACTTTAATATCTAAAGTTGAAATTAAAAAATCAACATTTTTAGCATAATGCTTATCAAAAGAATATTCTGTTATTTTATCATAAGCAAAATGCCTGTGTTCTCCATCAGTTTTAAACCCAACTTTATAAGAAGCTTTTGCAGCGTGGGTCATTATAGCTTCAAAACGAGACCATGCACCAAAATCAATCCATAAATCAAAATAACCAGCGTTTTTTACTATTTTCATACTTTTAGTTAAATCATTAGTGAAAAGACGTACAGCATTTGATACACCATATAAATTAGATGCCATATTAAAGTTATCTTCCCCAGCAAAATAAGTTATACTTGCATTAGGGTATTGTGCTTTTAAACTATTAATTGCATTTGCTGTAAAAATAATATCTCTTACAGAGGTTGCTTTTAAAACTGCTATTTTATTAATAACTTCCGGTTTATAAGAATTTCTCACATTTGAAAAACCTGTTAATGTAAATAATACAGGTAGCCCAATAAGTGAATCTTTTTTCTTTAAAACAGAATTATCTATAATCTTTTTTAACTTATCTTTCCCAAAAGAAAACTTCATTAGATAATATAACCACCACTTTTTTCTAGTATATCAATATATTTTAATGTTCCTTCTTTAAGAGATATAAACTCCTTATTATACCCTGCTTTTCTTAATTTAGTTATATCACTTTGTGTAAACATTTGATATTTGCCAACAAGATTTTCAGGAAATGGAATATATTCTATTTCTGCGCTTGTGTATTTTTCTTTAATTGCATTAGCTATTTCACAAAAACTTTCTGCTTTTCCTGTTCCACAATTAAAAATACCAGAAATTTTAGGGTTATCAAAGAAAAACATATTAACATTAACAACATCATCTACATATATAAAATCTCTTTTAAAATTTTCACTACCTTCAAATAATTTTAATGGTTCATTATTTTTTATTTGGTTAAACATATGATATGCAACAGAAGCCATTTTACCTTTATGATTTTCTTGTGGGCCATATACATTAAAATATCTTAAACCTACAACCTGCTCATTATTTTTATTACTAGAAAAATAATTATTTAAATATCTATCAAACTGATATTTACTAAAAGCATATACATTTAAAGGATATTCGCACTTTTCTTCTTCTATAAACCCATTTTCACCATTACCATAAACTGATGCACTTGAAGCATAAAACATTCTTATATTATTATTAATACATCCATGAAAAATATTTTTTGTATACTCATAATTATTTTTCATCATATATAATCCATCAGTTTCCATAGTATTAGATGATGCTCCTTGATGAAAAATAGCTTCTACTTTATAATCTTTTATAAAACTATTTATATTAAAATCAAGCTTATCAACATAGTCATAAAATTTAATTTTATTTAAGTTTTTATGTTTTGAAGCATTTGTTAAATTATCTACAATTAATATATCAGTAATACCCCTATAATTTAAACATTTAACAATATTTGAACCAATAAAACCAGCTCCACCTGTTACAATTATCATATTACTTTCCTCCATTTATTTTATTAATAGTAGAAGTTGTAGAAAAACCTTGAACAAAATCAATAATTACAACTTCTTTAGAAAATTCACTTCCCACAACTTCTGATGCTTTATAATCGCCACC
>CALADT010000319.1 GCA_937890655.1 uncultured Mucispirillum sp.
TTCCCTTAAATTTTGAGTAATACTCATAACTTTATCTGCTTTCATATTATAAAGTTTTGAGCAGTCTACCTGTAAATCTAAAAGGTTATAAGGAAGTGGAACATTTTCTATTTCCTGCTTTGTTTCATATTTAAATACAACTGCATTAGATTTATTTTCATTTAATCTGTTTAATATTTCATTTGCCGTTACTTCTGATGTAATTTTTTTAGTGTCGTCAATTTCATCATCTTTTGCTTGATATGTAAAATCAATGTTATTACCAGCTATTACATAATTTCCTTTTATTATCCAATAATATGATTTTATATGATTTTTTATTTCCTGCTCTCTTCTGACAATTAAAGCAAGCATAGGTGTCTGAACTCTGCCAATAGAGATTATATTACTATTGCCCACCTGCTTGTTTTTTACACTATATGCCCTTGTAAAACTGTAACCAAATATTTTATCTGCCAATGCTCTTGCAAGAGCCATATATGATAAATTAAGATAATCATTATTATCTTTTAAATTTGATAATTCTTTTTTAATTGCTCCTGTATTAAAATCATTTACAAGAAGTCTTTTGACAGCCTTTTTAGAACTACCTTGTAAATCTATAATACCCTCTTTATAAAGGATACTGTCTACTATTAACTGCCCCTCTTCATCAGGGTCGCCTGCATTAATGATAGTATCTGACATATCTATTAATGTCTTAACTATGTTATATTGCTTTTTAGTGTTTTCTTTTGTTTCAAAATACCAACCGTTATGTTTTAATGGCAGATTATCAAAAGTCCACTGACTTTTTTCATCAGGTATTATTACTTCTAAAAGATGACCAATACACCAAGAAATATAATATTCCTTGTTCTCAAAATATCCTTCTCTTTTTACAAAATCTGTGCCAGCTGCTTCTTTAATTGCTTCTGCTAATGCTGGCTTTTCTGCAATGATTAATTTCATAGTTCAACTCCAAAAATTTCAGCCACTAAAATTTTTAGCTACTTTATTATTTAATTATTTATACAAAAGCGAACTGAACTATGAACTTATAATCAATCAGTAATGTTTAATGAAAAAAATATTGACTTTGTATATACAAAAATATTATTAGTTAACGTTAGTTGCTGTTTGTATATTTACTGGAAAAGAAACTACTGGATTATTCTTAACTATTTCAGCTATGATTACAGACATAACTAGCTTTATTTATTCAAGAAAAGAGAAATAGAAATTTATTAATTTACTAAGATACTAAAACTGGCACTAATTCTTTTTTTATCTGATATTTTTTGATTATTCCAAAATATCTGCTATCATAAGAGTACTTATTATAATCTGATAACATAAAGTATTCATCAGCTTTCAAAATAAATTCAATATCTTTATTATATACTTTATTTTTTAAAATAATTTCAGTATTTGGGATTAATTTATCATTAATATACACCCCATTATCTTTAATAATAATTTTATCATAAGGCAGACCTAATGCTTTTTTTAAATATTTTGGTGTCCTTCCACAAGATTTATCTATTTTACCCCAAAATCCATTTTCTTCTGCAAATTGCATTTTTTCGTCATATTCAGGGCAGAAAGTATATAGTTTTCCCCTTTCTATATTTTCAAAATTCTTATTGAAATAAAATCCTAATGGATATGAATTTGAATAATTTATTGTAAAAAAAGAAAAAACTATATTTAAAATAATTATCAATACACAAATAAGTAAAATATACTTAATCAGCCTTATCAGTATTTTCTGTCTGCTCATTTACCGTTATTTCCTGTATATTTTCTGTGTTTTCCTGCACTGTTTCTGTTGCAGGCTGTTTTTCTTCTGCTTTTTCTGTATTTTTAATGCTTGCTGGTTTTAATTTATCTAGTAAATGCAGCTTGTCAGAAAATTCTGGGGCTTTTATGCTGGCACGAGCAGCAAAGACTGGATTTTGGAAATATAAAGCCTGCCTGCCTTTAATAGCTGGATAACCTGCAACAAATATAAGCATTTCACCTGCTCTTGCAATTTCACCTTTAGAATTTTTATCAGCACCTTTTAATCTTAAGCATTCATCAGGTGTTAAAAGATTTCTTTTTGTATGCTGATAACTTTTAGAATATGATTTTTTGCTTAACAGCCCACCATTTGATGATACAGAGATATTTTCATCAACAATCGTGGTTTCACCTGTCATTTTTGAAAGATATTCTGCCGTTTCATTTTTATTAGGAGCGTAAGCATTTTGTATATGGCAGTTAGATGTTATGCTTTCATTTTTACCATATTTATCCTGTAATTGAGATAAATCCTGCACTATTAAATATCCTTTAATTCCATAACCTGCCATATATGCTAGTGCTTTCTGCACTTCATCCATTTTCCCCAAAGATGGAAATTCATCCAGCATTAAAAGCATTCTGTGTTTATAGTTACCAGTTCCACGAATAGTGTTATATCGTTTAGTATCTTTACCCTGCAAAAATCTGCCTGCTTTTTCTAGTGCAGAATAGTCTTTAAATTTATCATCCTGAAAAAATTTAAATTCTGATACATTTTTTCTAATAAGCATATTTACTAATAATCTAAATAAAGGACTTATTCTTGTTTGGTCTGATGGCTGCACTACAATATATAAAGATACTGGTGTATCGCTGTTCATAATATCATAGACATAAAAATCAGAAGTATTTGTATTTTTAGCAACAATCTGGTCTCTGTATAATGCCAGTTCTGATTTAGCTGTTGATACAATACTTCCCGCTTCATTTTCTGGTTTATCAAGCATATCCTGCCCTACCTGTCTGGCTACTTGATTATCAGATATACTCATAGCTTCCCACAGGTTTTGCAACGGCAGTTCTGGGTCTGATAACATTTTATCAAGATATGAAAGGCTGACCTGTCCATTTTCTTGTTTTTCTTTATCATTAATAAGATAAAGAATGCAGCCAGTTAAAAGTGAATAAGCTGTTTTAACCCAGTGGTCATCAAGCCCTTTTCCCATAGGGTCTACAATTAAAAGTGCTATACTTTGAGCATCAGATACTTCATTATCTCCCTTTCTGATTTCAAGTAATGGATTCCATTTTACAGAATCTTCTACTGCTGGTTCAAATTTTAAAACTTTATTATTAAGTCCACTTTTCCTGTATCCAGCTGTCATATGCCACAGTTCACCTTTAATATCTGTTGCAACCAGCGAATGCTTCCAATTGACAAGTGTAGGAACAATTAAACCTACACCTTTACCTGAACGAGTAGGTGCATATGTTAATATATGCTCTGGTCCATTATGTATTAAAGTATACTTTTTTGGTTTTCTAAAAAATCTCTTTTCTTCAAAACCACCTACTATTACACCTTCATTAGCTAATAATCCCATCTGCTTTATATCATTAATATCTGCCCATCTTGCTGAACCATGTAATGTTTTATTAGCCTTTGATTTACCACGATTTATAATTAAAGCTGTTAATATTACACCAAAACATAAAACTGGCAGCATATAAAAAAAAGACTTAGTTACTAAATCATAAGCTGCTGTGCCATGTGTTTTAAAAAGCCAGCGGATAGATTTCCAAAAATGATTGTATTCAATTATTCCTTTCAACTGGTAAACAATATATATTGTAACCGCCTGAAAATATAAAATAATTGAACCAAAAAATACAAATAATCCTGCAAATGTTTTCATATATTACCTCTCTAATCCTTTATTTTTATTATTTTCTTTTTTGCTTTCCTGCTCTTTTATTTTTTCTTTCATTAAATATGTTTTTGATACATAAATATTTTTATCATTATCTTTTTTGTATAAATAGAATTTTTGACCATTATGTTCTTTGGTGGATATTCTTTTATAGGAATTATCAGGACTTGAAAGCTCTTTAAAAGTTATCCTGTTTTTTTCTTTTTCACTAATAAAACATTCTATATCATAACTGTCTTTTATTGGAGTTTTAACAGATACAGTATCGCCTTTTTTATACTGCTTTAATAAAGTATAATCTTCTTTAACTGGCTCTTTGATATAAACGGTATTATTTACATTTGATTTAAATTTTAAAAAGAATTTATCATTATATTTAAAATAACCAAGATATGTGTATTCCTGTTCTTTGCCATCAAATTTAGCAAAATTTGATATTTTACCATTTCTTTCATTGATATATGAAATAAGATTGTCCTGCTTTAAAATTTTAGCGGCTGAAATTTTTTGATTTAGTTCATTATCTTTAAAAGTAATATCTAAATCATTGGATGCTATAATATTAATTACTTTTGCTTTAAACTCATCTGTGCCATTTAGTGTATCAGGTATAATATTATTATTTTTTAATGTTTTAACAGCCTTTTTAATATTATTATATTTTGGTGTTAGAAAAATTGATTTGTTTGTAGCTTTAAGCTTATTATTTAAAATATAAGTGCCGTTTTTTGTTATTTTTAAAGCCCTGTTTTTAAGTTCTTTAAAATCGCCTTTAATATAATTAATACGGCTTTCTTTTATATTTTTTAAAGCTAGTTCTGCTTTTTCATTAGTTAGTGCCTGCCGTTGCAGCCAGGCATCATAAGTATAGTATTTATATTTATCATTTATTTTTTTTATTTCTTGCTGGCGTTCTTCCCTTAATTGTTCTAGTCTTTCTTTTGCTTGTGTCTTTTTATATATTTTAATTAAAAGCCTGTCTAATTCACCACCACCTGCCATATGACTTAAATTATCTATCATCTCACCAGAATATTTAGCAGCATCCACATATTCATTTTTAACGATCTGTTTTTCCTGTTTTGACTTTATTTTTCTACTTGTGTTTATAAAGTCATACTGCTTTTTTAAAGACAAATCTTGATATCTTTGATATGAATTTTGAATATCATTTAAAGATTTTGAAGGCTCAAATTTACCATACTTCTTTTCAAGCGAATTTAAAGAATATTCCCTTTTTACTGCACTTGCTTTTATGTTTATTTTATTATCTTTTAAATCTTTAAACACTGCACCACTGCCATATTTCCTATACTCAACACCATTTTCTTTTAGCCTGTCATGAAATTCTGCCCAGCTTTTACATTCTGATAAATCAATACTGAATACATAACTTTTAAAACTTATTTGTGTTGGTCTAGCATCTATATCATTAGCAGCTGTGCAGGTATTCTCATTTGATTTCTCGTTAGAATGTGTCTGATTAAGATTATATTTGATTTCCAGCTCTTTGGCTTTTTTTGATAAAGTTTTATATGGATAATAGGGTTCAAGGATAGTATATTTTTCTGGATTTATTTTATTTATAGCTATATGCATATGCAGGTTATCTGTATCATCATGAATTACACTTAATCTTTGGTGACTGCCAAATCCTAAACTATCTATAAGTTCATTATTTATATTTTTTAAAGTATCAATATCTGGTCGTTCATCTACTCCAAAAGAAACAATTAAATGATATGTTTTATCTGATTTTGCTTCACTCATTGACTGCACTGCTTCTACATCCTCAATAAATAATTCTAAATCATCCATATCATAAATATCATTTGGCTCAATCCATGCACCAACATTGCGGATATTTATATCTGACTGCACCTGTTCATTTGTTATATATTCACTTAATCTTTTAAATGATGATTTTATAGATTTATCTAGTTTTGCTACTTTTACTATCATACAATTCCCAAATTATTTTTTAAAACTGCAACAATCTTTTTAATTTCTTTTTTAAGATTTTCATTATCACTAATAATCATATCAATTCTTTTTTTTGATATGTCATCAAGAGATGAGATATGTAGCTTTAATAGACCTGTATTTTTACCAAGCAAACCTACAAGCCGTCTAATCTCATTAACATATGTAACATCTAATTTTGATGGCACTTCATAATTAGTAATAAGTCTGCGAATATATTCCGCTTTTGAATTAACACCAGAAAGAAAAAAATTCTTTTCAAATAACAGCCTGTCTTTTTCTGACAGTCTGAAAATAAATTTTTTATTTTTAAAATCTTCACTCATAGAGTGATATCCTCCTTTCGTTCTTTTGAAAAGAACCAAGATAAAATTAGAGCATTTATGCGAATTATTTTAGTGAATGTATATACATTCACACATCTTGCCTGTAAAATGCTTTGCATTTTTTTGCTTATTTTTGCATATTTTTTCTTTTTATTTCCTCTTTTTCAACAATATCAAGGAAAACGGCAGATATTTATTTCAGTTTATATAAGTATATACATATAAGAACTGACAAAGCAGGTATGATAAATGAAAAGAGAAATAAATAACTTGTATGATGATTTAGTTAGTAAAAATAGATATTCATTTTTAAGAATTTTTTTAGAAACAAATAAAGATGATATATTAAAGGCTATAAAAAATAAGGTATTTTATAAAAATATTTATAATGCATTTAAGGAAATATCTGACATAGATATATCTTATAGAAGATTTTGCCAAATCCTTTCTGATTTTAAAATGAAATATATCTATAATGCAGAATTAAAAGATATTATACAAAAAGAAAAAAAAGAAATAGTTATCACAGAACAGCCAACAATTTCAGCCACTAAAATTTCAGAAGTGGAGCAGAGAACACAGCAGAAAAAGATAGAAATTACAGAAGATGTTCCAGCTGATGCAAAGCTAATTAATTATACAAATACAGAAGAACCACAAAAATTATCAAGAAAAGAAAGGCTTCTTGCAATCAAAAATAGTGAAGATAAAATTATTGATGTTCAAAAAGACCAAGAAAAATTTGTTTGGACACCAAGTATAAAAAAATAACATTTAGGAGTAGACTATGCCTGAAACAGAAAACAAACAATTAAAAAACTTTCACTTTATCCTGCAAGGAAAAGGCGGGGTAGGAAAAACAACTGTTGCTTCCTTTATAGCACAATATTTGAAAGACCGCTTACAAAAAGATTATCTAGCAATAGATACTGACCAGGTAAATGCCAGTTTTGCCAGCTTTAAAGCATTAAATGTTGAATCTTTAAATATTATGGAAAATAACCAGATACTGCCTCGTGGCTGGGATACACTGCTTGAAAAAATAATAAACAGCGATAAGTCAAATATTATTATTGATAATGGTGCCAGCTCATTTGTGCCATTAATTGCTTATGCAATAGAAAATGATATGATAGATTTACTCACATCAGAAGAAAACAGCTATACAGGTAATGTATTTATACATGTCGTAATAGCTGGCGGGGAAGGATTAGCTCATACACTGGCAGGGCTTAATATGATATGTGAAAAATTTAATCAAGATAATGTAATGATTATTGCATGGTTAAATGAATATTTAGGCAGTATTGAGCAGGCTGGCAGACAGTTTAAAGATATGGATGAATATAAAAAAAATAAATCAAGAATATTTACTGTTATTAAAATACCAACATATACAAGTGATACATTTGGAAAGGATATTTCTGATATGCTTTCAAAAAATAGAATATTCTCTGAAATGATAGTATCGCCGTCTGTAAATATTGCCTCAAGAAACAGATATAATAAAGTTCAAAAAGAAATATTTGCTTTATTAGATAATATTAGCGATATTTTTGATGAAGAAGAAGAATAATAACTACAAAAA
>CALADT010000320.1 GCA_937890655.1 uncultured Mucispirillum sp.
GCTATTTCGCCTCTATCCCCTGTTAATGGTTCGCCTATTGTTGCTTGGCCTGAAGCACCTGTTGCTTGGAAGTTAGTATCACCAACTTTTTCTAAACCACGTTCGTTTACAAATGTAGCTAAACCTACTTGTGCTAATACTCTTGTTTGACCATTTGAGTATGTTCCTACAAGTTCCCCTGCTGGGTTAAACATAGTTTGTCTTAAATCACCTACTGTGTAACCGTCTGTTGAAGCTTTTGTAATCCCACCACCTTTAGATGCTATTGATAAACCATCGTTTGCACCTGCTGTTCCTAAGTTTAAGTCTATTGGGTCAATAATATTTGTCCCGTTAGCTGCAGAGAACCTAAGTGTAGGGTTTGATATTACTTTTGTAGGCACTGTAAACCTATCATACATATGGCTTAATGTACCGTCTGCGTTAAACCTTAAAATAAGTTCGTTTTGGCTAGCACCGTTAATTGCTACATCATTAAACTCATTATCGGTTTCTATTTCCATTCTCCATTCATTTAATTCTTCATTCCATAAGCTGTATGTAAAATTAATGTTATGTTTGTTACCTTGTTCGTCATAAATTTCCATAGTTCTGTAAGCTACACCACCTGTTGCTGCAGTTACTGTTCCTTGCATAGTATTATTAAATGTTTGGTTAGATGCACCAGAACCACCTGTTGCTACTACAGATAAGAAATCAATATTATTTCTTTCACCTTTTTCACCTATAACTTTCATAACACCATTTTCAAGCCTTACGTTATCAAATGTATTATGGCCACCATTTAAGTCTACAAATTTTTCTAATGCAAGCATATAGTCTGCCATTGTGCTTGTAGCACCTATGGAGAAGTAACCATTATTAGCTATTGGTTCTTTATTTATGCTACCTTTAAACTCTAGTGTGGATTGGTTTTCCACAAAGTTCATATAGTTACCGTTTTCATTAAACAGGTTCATCATTAGTGTATTTTCATCTGCTGGAGTTAAAAACTGTTCAGATGTAGTTGATTTACCTATTCCTAATGTTCCTGTTGTATCCCCTGCAAACATATTTTTGTTAAATATTTCACCTTTATTAGCTTTTTTAATTGAAAAAGCATTTATGTTATCAACTATGTTAGAAGTTGCATCCATACCTAATGTAGCACCTGCTGTAATTTTTTGCCCTGAAAGGCCATGTTGTAACATTTCTTGTAAAAATGGTTTTTTAGCAGTAGTTTCCACTTTAGTAAACATAAGGTCGCCATTACCAGCACCACCACGTGCAACTTCTAATTTACCATTTTGGAGTGTAACCGTAGCAGCAGTAAAACCTCTTGCTCTTAATTCTTCTTGTAACTGTGCTGCTAAAACTGCACCATCTGAAAACACATCATTATTATTTGCAAGTGGTGGTTTAATATTATTATTAGGTGCACCATTATCATCATATTCTAATATAATTGGGTTTTGACCATCTATATGGAATACAAGCCTTTCACCGTCTGTCATATGAAGTGCATCATTTTCTAAATCCACAAGTGTGTTTTCTGGTGTATCTTCAAAGTTATAAACAACTCTACCTTTACCTGCAATAGGTGTAACATCTAATGTTGATAATGTGCCATTTAATATTTTTGGTGTAACAATATCATTATCTCCATAAGTATTAAAAGAGTTATCAAATATCATTTTTAAGTATGTATTTGGGTTCAATGTAGACCCTGGAGCTTTATGTAATGTAGACTCTCCAAAAGTTAAGTCATAGTTTGAGCCTGTTACAGAAAAGCTAAGTTTATTACCTTCAAGACCAAAAGATACTTTTGTAGTAATTGGTGGAGTAGGTGCTGGAGCAGGGTTACCGGCATTTTTGTCATCAATTTTTTTGTTAATAGTATCTGTTATTAATCTACCAAGTTCTTGGATAGTGTGGAACTGCCCTGGAACAGTTGGGTTTACAGTATTAGTATAAGTAAATGGGCCAACAGGAATTGTTATAGGGTTCCCTGGATTTGCTGGATCTTCTAACTGAATATTATCAAAAGATATACCTTCCCCTTCATCTAAACCGAAATCATTTTCTAAAAATTCTGCACTAAAACCGTTAGGAACAACACCACCATTAATAGAGTTTGTTATTCTATCAGTTAATTGTTCTATACTTGTAAAATCTTCTTTGTAAGCAACTTCTCTTTGGTAGCTTATTGGTGAAGAATATTCTGTTTTACCTGCTTTATATGATTGAGCAAGTGGAGTAAGAATAGCAGCAAGCTGAGAAGAACCACTAATACCTTGAATATTAAACTCATGGCCTTGGTTTGCTTCAATGGCAAATTTACCGTCTTTAAAAGTCATTTTAGCCATAGGAGTGCCAAGAGTATTTTGTGCTGTTGTAACGTGTTCTGTTGTTGCTTTAGCAAAAATATTGTTTACTTCTTGTAAAAAGTCTTCAATACTTGTGTAGTAACCATCATTTTCTGTGCCACCACCAATGGATTTATAGTTTAATGAATAAGTAGAACCATTAATCCTAAATGTTACACCACCATTAAGTTCGCTAACATTTAAAGATGTTCCTTTTTCATCTGAAAGTTCACTCATAGGAGTATAAAGAGAAGGGCTTGCAGAAATTCTTACTTTTTCACCATCTGCTAAGTCCATTGCTGCCCCTTTAGAAGAAAGCATTGTATTAATATCTTGTTTTGCTGTTGCTTGAGTTAAAAGTTTACCGTATGTTACTACAGAAGCAGTAGCATCTGTATTTAATGCACCAGACATCTTTATTTCAGTAGTAGCTTTTGGTTTCATAACTTGGTAGTTTGTTCCTAAAACAATATCGCCTACACCTACTTGTTTATTCATAATACCTGTATCTGGGTCTGCCATCCAACCTTGAACTCTGTAACCTGAAGGAGTTGTTAATGTGTTTGTATTATCAAAGTTAAAGTCCCCTGCACGAGTATAAAAGTTTTCACCACTACCTTCACCACGAACCACAAAAAAACCTTGACCTTGAATGGCTAAGTCTGTTGTGCTTTGAGTTGATTTTAAAACCCCTGGAGCAAATATATTATCAACACCTGCTAAATAAACACCGTTACCTACTTGACGTGGGTTAATACCACCTCTTGAATCCGTAGGAGTTTTACCACCGATTAATGTTTGGCTCATTAAATCTTGGAACACTGCACGTCCCATTTTAAAACCTATTGTGTTTACGTTTGCAATGTTGTTACCTAAAACATCCATTGCTTTCTGGTTTACATCTAAACCACTTACTGCATTATACATTGACCTTAACATGAAAGCACCTCCGCATGCTTTTGCATATAAAACTTAGCCGCTCATCTAAATTTTACATATCTTTTTAATTTCTTTTATTTTTTTCTTTTATTTTCTTTTATTTCTTTTATTTTTTGTGCTTAAAATTAATTAAGCTCTTCTTCTATTCTTTTTTTCTTCCTCTTCTGAAACATCTGGCTTATCTGGTTTATCTGGTTTAGTTGTTCCGTCTGGGTTATTCGGTTTTGATGGATTATCCGGTTTAGTTTCTCCACCTGAGCCACCAGAACCACCTTCTCCACCTGATGGTTTAGGGTCATAAACAGAGTAAACATATTCGCTGGAAACAACCCCTGTGCCAATATCAAAGAATAATGTTCCGTTTGACATTTTAACACCTTGAACAATACCTGTGCCGAATTCTTGCACTGAAATTTGTTCGCCTTTTGCGTTATATGCCTGCACTTCAAAATAATATGTGCCGTCAGGAACTTTTACGCCGCCAACCCCTTGACCATCCCAATGGATAATATTTTCACCATTTTTTAATGGTTTATCAGGTTTAACTACTGCAACAACAGCACCCTCTTCATTAAAGATATTAATTTGAGATTTACCGTCCACTGCATTATCACTTAAATAGAAAGAAATATTTTTTAAACTATCTCCACCTACTGTAACAGTGTTTGTTTGATATTCTATTTCTTTTCCTAAAAAGCCAGCACCTGCTGTTAATGAGTTATTATTAAATGCCTGCATTGCCATAAATTCTAATATTTTATTCATACTAGCATTCATAGTAGTCATCTCATTTAACTGAGAAAAAGCAGTTGTTTGGCTCATAAACTCAGCATTATCCACAGGGCTTAACGGGTCTTGGTTTTGAAGCTGTGTAACAAGCAGGTTTAAAAAATCCTGTTGGTCCATTTCAGATTTACCCACACCGTCTTTGTTTTTATTTTCTTGCATCTGTGGTGTTGTTGGTTCTAACTTTCCTAATAGATTTGGCTGCATAATTTTCCTCTTTTATTAAGCATAAATGCCTGATGCTTTCTTATTAGCAACTTCCGTGCCAACTTCTAAATCATCTTCTTGAGATTTAAAGTTTTTACCTTTTTGGCTTTGTCTGTTTGCTTTTCTACCGTTTTCCTCTCCGTTTTGGCCTTTACTCATGGTATCATTAAAAGCAAACTCCATATTATCAATTACTATGCCTTTTTCAGAAAGCTGGTTTTTAAGTAAATCACTTTGTGCCATTATTAATTTATGGCTTGATTCGTTTTCTGCTACGAATTTAGCAGTTAATTTGCCACCTGTTTCACTTAAATGGATTTGTAATTTACCTAAATTTTCAGGAGTTAGCACAACTGTTAATTTTGATTCGCCTTTTTGAGCTGAAGAGTGCATTGTGCGAACAAGCCTTTCTATATCTCTTGGCTCTTTCATGTTATATGGGGCATTTGCTTCTTTTGGTTGAGCTGTTTCGTATTTTGCTTGTGCTTCTGCTGAAGATTTTAAGAAATAATTGAAATTATTTCCTTTATCACTTTGTGTAGCAGAAAAATTTTCCCCTTGGTTATTTTGATTAACAGTAACTTGTTCTTTTAAATTATTTGTTAGCCCTTTGTTTACATCAGTTAAATTAACTGTATTGGCTTTTAAGTCAATTTTTGCCTGCGACTCATTACGAAGGCTAGTTTCTGATGCTACATTTACTGTTTTAAATTCTTTTTGAATATCTTTTGTAGTTAATGTATCAGACTGTTTTACACTTTCTTTTGTTGTTTGCTCTGAAAGTTTAGCTGTATCTTTTAGTGGTTCTTCTACCTGTTCAGTTTTATTACTAGCAGTATTTTCTATAACAGACACTTTTTCTAACACATTATTTTTTAATGGGTTTTCTTTTGATACATTGCTATTTGCTGATGTAGTGTCTTTTACTTTAGCACTTTCTTGTAATAAACTTTCATCTAAAGAAACAGTTTCTTCTTGATTATTTAAAAGTGATTTTATATCTGATTCTTTTATTAATGATAAATCACCACCTTTTAAACTGTTTGAAATGTCTGTTAATTTTGCAACAAGGTTTTTATTTATATTACCTTCTTCTAATACATTTTTTATGGAAGATAATAACTCTTTAGCTGTTACAAGCTGTTCTTTATCAATAGGTTTACCTGATTGGTTAGCTTTTGCAAGCAAGTTTACAATACTTTCTAAAATATTAGTAACTTGGGTATTAGCATCTTTTATTTCAGGCCTTACACTGTTTTCTTCCCCTTCTGGATTTACAGTATTATCTGGTTTTGTAGTTTCTTGACCTTCAGATTTTTTATTTAAAAATTCTTTTAAAGCATTTATTTGTGTATTTAAATCACTTACAACTTCTTTATTTGTTGCAAGGTCGCTTTTGAAAATATCATTTTTAAATTGCTCTAATTTATCTTGTAAATCATCATATGCTTGGTTTAAGGCTTCTTCATCACCAACTGATGACATAATAAGGTTTGATAATTTTAATAAAGATAAATCATCTACTTTATCCTGATTACTTCCTTCCATATTTTTAACAGCTGACTGAATTGTTGCTAATATGTCTTTAACATCGTTTTCAGGAAGCTCTTTTACTGCCATTAATACATCTTTTAAATCACCTTTTAAGTTATTACTAATTTGTAATTTGGCAACAATAGTTGATATAATATTCTCTGCTTGAGCGTCTGGGTTCATTTCTCCTGCTAATTCCTCATTAGAAGGTTCTTTGCTTAAACCTGCTGCAAGCTGTAAAAGATTTAAAATATCATCTATGGATACTTCCTGTAATAAGTCTTGTTCTTCTACCGTTCCACCATTTGGTATGGACGGTGCTGTATTACCATTAGAAATGCCACCACCTGTGCCACCACTTACTATATTACCACTACCATGTGGACTGTGTTGAATAAAACTATTAAAAGCACTAGCAGAAGGACGGCCATTAAGAATATCATTTAAACGGCCTGCGTCAGTTTGTGAAAACATTTGGTTTCTTCCAAGAGTTCGCACATCTCTTCTACCAAAAACAAGCCTATCTTTAATATTATTGCCGTCTTTTTTGTTTTTACTATAAGACACATTTTCATTACTATTATAGAATTTATTCTCTACACCCTCATAAGGCTGTCTGTCTTTATTATATCTATTATCTTGATTACGCTCACTATAAGAAGTGTATGAATTTTTTTCTGCATATGGCCTGTTATAATAAGAATTATTTTCCCTATTTTGCTGAAAA
The DNA here is from genome assembly GCA_937890655.1 of uncultured Mucispirillum sp. GTDB lineage: Bacteria > Chrysiogenota > Deferribacteres > Deferribacterales > Mucispirillaceae > Mucispirillum. The sequence continues at coordinate 6,538 of CALADT010000320.1, forward strand.
TAATTGTTATTCTGTGCATAAGGAGATGATATAATATCATTGCTCTGTCTTGCACTGTTTAAAATATCACGAAAAGATTCACCTTTATTATCAGTAGGTTGTGTAAATTGTGGTAATAAAGATTGCTTGTCATTTGTTTTGTTTACAGCGTTGATGTTCGTCATAGTTAAACCTCCACGCTGTATATATAGCAAAAACTAAGCCAAAATTGAACACATGGTAATAATTAAAAATTATTCTACGATTTCAAGCCCATAACTTGATAATAATGTAACAGCATCAGGACTGCTACCTATTAGCTTGATTTTTGATAACCCTAGCATATTTAAGCACATGGCACCAAAACCATAACCCTCTGTATTTATATCGTTTGGGTTATGGGGTGTTAGCATTCCCTCTTTTGAACTTAAAAAGCCGGTTTTAGAAGTGTCTTTATATATATATAACACAACACCTCTGCCTACTTCTTCTATGGTATGTAGTGCGTTTTGCAACTTTTTACCACAACCACAAATACTAGAAGCAAAAATGTCGCCAGTTAAACATTGTGGATGAACTCGCACTAATACAGGCTCACTACCACTAATATCCCCTTTTATAATTGCCACAGCTTCTCGCTCATCACTGGTATTTAAAAAGCCTTTTATTTGGAAATTACCAAAGGCTGAAGGCATTAGGGCTGTTTCTATTTCTTCCACAATAGGTTCATGTTTTAGCCTGTATTTAATTAAATCTGCTGTTGTAACTATTTTTAAGTTGTGTTCTTTTGCAAACTCTATTAAACGTGGCATTCTTGCCATAGTGCCATCATCATCCATTATTTCACATATTACTCCTGATGGGTATAAGCCTGCAAGACGTGCTAAATCAAGAGAACCCTCTGTCTGCCCTGGCCTTACTAATACACCACCATTTTTTGCCCTTAAAGGAAACATATGCCCTGGAGTTACTATATCGCTGTAATCTGATAATGGGTTAATTAATGTTTTTATGGTAACAGCCCTATCACTTGCTGAAATACCTGTTGTTACACCTTCACGTGCTTCGCAGGATACTGTAAAAGCTGTGCCAAATTTACAAGTATTATCTTCCACCATGGGGTTAAGATGAAGTTCATCACACCTATTTGATGAAAGGCTTACACATATTAGCCCCTTACCATATTTTGCCATAAAATTAATATGATCTGCTGTAATATGTTCTGATGCCACCACTAAGTCCCCTTCGTTTTCCCTGTGTTCATCATCAGTTAATATTACCATACCACCATTTTTTATAATCTCTATTGCCTCAAGGGCAGTTGCTCTTACTTGGTCCATTATCCACCTAAATTTTTTATTCTAAATTATTAATTTTCGTCCATATCATAACATTTTCACTGGTATTTAAATGGCTGTTTAATGCTTTTGATATGGCTTTTTGTAGTTTATTGAACTGTATTGGTTTTGCTATAAAATCCGACATACCACTATCCATAACCTGCTGTTTTGTTTCATTAAAAGCATCTGCCGTTACTGCTATAATCGGTATGGTTAAAGCGTCCATTTTATCAGAATGCCTTATAACACTCGTTGCCTCATAACCGTTCATATTAGGCATATGGATATCCATAAGTATAAAATTATAATAGCCGTTTGGTGCGTCTAAATACATAGTAATAGCTTCTGCACCATTTTCTGCCTCATCTATTTTTATACCTGTTTTTTCTAAAAATGATGTTACTATTTTCCTGTTTAGTAAAACATCATCCACCATTAGAAATCTATACTGTGATAAAGAGTTATTGTCAAATGAAATATTATCTTCTACTTCATCTTCTACACTGCCACGTTTAAATGTTATATCAAACCAAAACTTACTACCCTCTCCCTCACGGCTTTCCACATTTATTTTACTATCCATTAAAGCTATGATATTATGAGATATACTAAGGCCTAAACCTGTACCACCATAACTACGGCTTATGCTTGTATCTGCCTGCTCAAATGGATAAAAGATTTTTTCAAGCTTTTCCTTACTCATACCTATGCCTTCATCTGTTACAGTAAAACGTATGGTTATATCTTCATCTGTTAAGGAAAGTTTTTCCATAGTTAAAGAAACAGATTTGTCCTTTGGAGTAAATTTCATAGCGTTGGATAATAAGTTTAATAATACTTGGTTAAGACGTAGTTTATCGCCGATTATTATATCTTCATCTATAACTTCAATATTTGGTTTATAAAATAACTCTTGCTCTTTTGCTTTTGTGGAAACAAGCATATTGATATGACGCATATTTTCCATTAATGAAAACTGACTTGTGGAAATCTCTAGTTTACCAGCATCTATTTTTGACATATCTAATATATCATTTAATAAACTTAATAAATGGGTGGAAGCCATATTAATATTATAAAAAGCGTCTTTACGTTTTGCCTCATCATAATCTGAACGCATACCCATTTGGGCTATACCTATTATTACATTTAACGGCGTTCTTATTTCATGGCTCATTCTTGCTAAAAAATCGCCTTTTGCATTGGCTAGGCTCTCTTTTTCTATTACAAGGTTTTTCTCCGATATTAGTAGGTTATGTAAACGTCTTACCATATCATTAATACTATCTGATAATATGGAAAACTCTTTACATGTATCTAAATCTAACTTATGGTTCATATTGTCTTTTGTAATAGAGTTTAAATAGTCTATAATATATGATATGCCACTAATTACATGTTTATTTATTACCTGTATTATAAATAACTGCATAAATATAATAAGTAATATAATAGATGCTAAAATAATTGCTATATAAACATAAATACCAAAATAAACATCATGGGTATACGCTAGTGCTATTAGTGAATAATCACCATTATCCCTTAATAACGCAAAGGCTTTTTTGCCCTCCACATTAACTGTTACTACTTTTGCAGCATTTCTTAATAGGTTAATGTTAATACCTAACTGGGAAACATCTGTGCCTATATATTTTTTGTTATTATAACTTAAAACCGTCTGGCTGTCCTTATCTATAACTAATATAAAACCGTTTTTATATATAGGGTAAAGTGATGATATGTGTTTTACAATAGTTGATTGAAAGGAACCTAATAACTGTTCATAACGTTTACCAACTATTATTACTCCTTGATTATCCTTTCTTGAAATACCTGTATATTGCATTACCTGTTTATGACGTTCACAAAAAACAGGTAGCTTATTTTTTACATAATTATTTTGGTAGTTATTTGTTAAAAATTCGCTTATATGGACACATATCTCTTTACTACTGCCACTTAATGTGGAAATAGCTACAATTTGAGAGTTATCATCGGTTATTATAATCTCATCTAAAAGCATAGATTTTTTTAAACTGTCTAGCATAGGTTGGTTATGAAGTAAACCTATATCCTGCTGTAATATAACACTTATAGTTTCAGCGTTAGAAAGCATATTTTTTTGGTGCTCTTTTATGAATTTATCCTGCTGTTTATTATCGTATGCTATAATATTTACAGAACTTTGAAGAAAATTTTCAAGAGTATTTTCAAGGGTGGATAATGTATAACGAGATAATGACGCCCACACTAAGGCTATTACACTTATACCTATTACTAATGCATATTTTACTATTTCTGTTATAAAAATCTTTTTCATACCTGCTAGTATACCACAATAAAAATATTTTTTATACAAAAATTTTAGTGGACTACTTTTAAACTATCAGAAACTGCAGCACTTTTTACCATAACATATATTTTTTTGCCCCTTGATATTTGCAAATCATTATATGCTCCTTGTGAAATTCTTGACCATATGTCTTTACCTATATTTATACATATATCATAAAAATTATCTGACTTTTTAATAATATCTACCACTTCCCCCTGAAATATATTACGTATGCTTATATTTTTTGGGTATTGGCTGCTTAACACTACATCATCTACATTTATTGCAAAACGAACTTTTCTGCCAGACTCCACATTATCACAAGCAGCCTCTATTATACCTGCCCCAAAATCTATACCTGCAAGTGATAACTCACTGTTATATTCTGTTATTACCCCTTCAAAAATAGTGCTGTAACTTTTACTTGTGTTTTTCATATCAGATTTATTTAATACTTCAACTGTGTTACCTGCATACTTTAGTAAACCGTTTTCCATATATACTGCCTTATCTGAAAGCTGTAATATTTCATCTACTGAATGGGAAACATATAAAATAGGTATATTATAGTGAGATTGGATAATATTAATATATGATATTAGCTCATTTCGTCTTGGTTCATCAAGAGAAGCCAGTGGTTCGTCCATTAATAATATTTCTGGGTTAGATAAAAGTGCCCTACCTATTGCCACCCGTTGTTTTTCTCCACCGGATAAGTGCTGTGGGTATCTATCTAATAAATGGCCTATGCCTAATAAATCACATACCTGCTCTAATGTGCATTGTAGGGAATTATTGCTTTTTCTTAAACTACCGTATAATAAGTTTTTCTTAACACGCATATTAGGAAAAAGGCGGGACTCTTGGAATACATAACCTATAAACCGTTTATCTGCTTTAAGGTTAATATTTTTTTCAGAGTTATAAAACTCTTTTCCACGAAATGATATTACCCCTTTATCTGGAGTTATAAGCCCTGCTACCATATTAATTATACTTGTTTTACCTGCCCCTGAAGAACCACATAAGGCAGTTATACCATTTGATGCTATTTCAAAATTGCATTTTATTAACACACTACCTAACTTCTTTTCCACATCTACTTTTATCATTATATTCTGCCCCCCTGTTTATATCTTTTAGCACGTCTTGCAAAATATTCTGATATAATAAGCGATGCAAAAGCTATAATTAAAGATATTACAGCTAAACGAGCAGCAGCAAGCTCACTTCCTGGCACCTGCAACAGAGAAGAAAGTGCCAACGGTAGTGTTTGGGTTTGGCCGTATGTGTTACCTACAAATGTTACAGTGGCACCAAATTCCCCAAGACTTCTTGCAAAAGCTAACACTATACCTGAAATTATTCCAGGCATTGCAAGGGGAATAGTTATGGTAAAAAATATTCGCAAAGGGCTTGCACCTAATGTTTTTGCAGCCTGCTCCAACCCTAAATCAATAGACTCTATTGATAAACGTATGGCACGCACCATTAAAGGAAAAGCAACAACAGCACTTGCAAGGGCCGCCCCTTTATAGTTAAAGGCAAAAGAAAGCCCAAAAGTATCATATAACCATGGGCCCAAAAGACCACTACGTCTACCAAAAATTATAAGAAGTAAATAACCTGTTACAACAGGGGGAACAACTAGGGGTAGGTGAAGTAAACCATCAAGAATTGATTTGCCTGTAAAATCATACCTTGCTAAAAGCCAACCAAAAAATACACCAAATGGAAGGCTTAAAAATACTGACCAAAAACCTACAACCATACTTAACTTAAAAGCTGAGATTTCTGCCTCGCTTAATGATAGTATCTCCAACACCATATCCCCTTATAATTAACTATATTTTAAAACCGTATTTTGCATATACCTGTTTTGCTTCTTTACTTAATAAAAAGTCGTATAATTTTCTAACTTCTTTATTATCGTTATCTTTTATTATGGCAACAGGGTAGCTTATATCATCATGAGTTGATGAAGGAAACTCGCCAGCTATTACCACATTTTTATCTTGTTTTGCATCCGTGCCGAAAACAACACCTAATTTTGCCTCCCCACGGGAAACAAAAGCTAATGCATCACGCACGTTAGATGCTGTTACTATATTTTTTTGTAAAGCATCCCAGTAACCTAATTTTGTAAAAGCCTGTTTTGCATAATTACCAGCAGGGACACTTTCCGGCTGACCTATTACTAATTTTTCGTTTTTTAAAATTGAAGCAAAATCTACTTTTTTAGTTAAATCAATACTTACTTTATTTTTTTTGTTTGCAACTATTACTAAAGAGTTACCCACTATATTTTGCCTTGTGCCTTTTGCTACCATACCGGTTTTTTCTAATTTATCCATCCATTCTTGGTTTGCTGAAATAAATATAGCAGCCGGCGCTCCTGATTCTATTTGCTTAACTAATGCTCCAGATGCTCCATAACTACCAACAGCGTTACCACCTTTTTTGTTATACATTGATAACACTTCGTCCATCATATTTGTAGTAGAAGCCGCTGCAAATACTACTACTTTTTCTGCTGCATAAGAAACATATGGTAGCATTAAAAATAAAGCTAATAAACTTAATAATAATTTTTTCATAAAACACCTCACTTATTTATGATACATTACCGTAATATATTTTTTTATATATATTATGTCAATAGAAAACATAATTATAATAGTAATTTATAATTATAATCATATAATCTAAATATAACGGTTTTAAATTTTTACATAAACCCATATTTTTTAAATATGGACTTTGATTGGTTGCTTAATAAGAATTTATAAAATTCTCTTACTTCTGCACTATCTTTAAGCAGAATATAAACATTACTATCTTCTTTACTTTTTGCCTCCTTTATATTATACGTAATATATTAACATATATAATGCTTTTGTCAATAAAATAATTAATTTTTATGGATTATTAATTTATTATTGACACGTTATATTTTTTTTGATATAACGAACTTAGATGGTTAAAATAATTTTTTCCCACTCTACTTCCAAATTTTGCATACACCCTCTACTAAATCTCCCGCTTTGTAGAGGGTATAATTTTCTAAAATCCACTATTTTTATCATTTTTTTATTGACGTTCGTAGTAAAGATATATAGAATGGTTGAGTTATTTTTTTTGGAGAACATTTTATACAATGATTAAAATTGAAAATCTTTCAAAAGAGTTTAATGGTAAGTATGGAAAAGTTATTGCATTAAACAACATTAACCTTGAACTTCAAGATGGTGATATATTTGGTATTATAGGCATGAGTGGTGCCGGCAAATCTACACTTTTAAGGTGTATTACTCTTTTAGAAAGGCCTGATTCTGGAAGCATATATTTAGACGGTAACGATATATTAAAACTTAACCCTAACGAATTAAGAACTGCAAGACGTAAAATGGGTATTGTTTTCCAAAACTATAACCTTTTAATGCAAGAAACCATTGAAAAAAATGTGGCTTTCCCATTAGAGATTGCAGGAACTCCAAAAAATGAAATAAAAGAACGTGTTAAAAACCTTTTAGATTTAGTGCAAATTGGCGATAAAGCCTCAGCCTATCCTGCACAACTTTCTGGGGGGCAAAGGCAGAGAGTAGCCATTGCAAGAGCTTTAGCCACTAACCCTGAAGCCTTGTTATGTGATGAACCAACAAGTGCTCTTGATGTGCTAACTACAAAACAAGTGCTAGGGCTTTTAAAAGAAATTAATGAAAGATTAAATACTACTATTATTATAATTACTCACGAAATGAATGCTGTAAAAGCAATATGTAACAAAGTCGCTGTTATTAACGAAGGGGCTTTTGTGGAAATAGGGGAAACAAAAGATGTTTTTGCAAACCCTAAAAGCAGTGTTACAAAAATGCTTTTAGGTATGGAATAAGGATATTAGGCTATGGAATTGTTTTTTGATACATACGGAAGTCTATTAATTCAGGCGACTTTAGAAACTTTATATATTACTGTGGTTTCCACGTTATTTTCACTAAAAAAGGTGGAATATCTCCTTCCCCTACTTTTAATAGTGTGGCTGGCTGGCTTGTAAATATTGCAAGAAGTATTCCATTTATTATACTTATGGTGCTTGTTATTCCATTTACAAGGCTTATTGCAGGCACTTCTTTAGGGCCTAATGCTGCAAATATTCCACTGATTATTGCTGCTACACCATTTGTAGCACGTATTGTGGAACAAAGTATTGAAGAAGTGGATAGGGGGCTTATTGAAGCAGCAAAATGTATGGGTGCTTCTAATTTCCAAATAATATGGAAAGTTATGCTTGTGGAAAGCAGGCCGTCATTAATCAGAGGGCTTTCTATTAGCTCAATTACTATTTTAGGCTACTCTGCTATTACTGGCACAATCGGTGCCGGTGGGTTAGGCAATATCGCTATTATTTACGGTTACCAAAAATATATAGTGTCTGTTATGTATGCTACTGTTATATTACTTATTGTTATTGTTGTTATTATTCAGTGGTTTTGCAATGTTTGGGCCTTTAAAGCTGATAAAAGAAATAAAGATTAAATAATAATATAATTTTTTTATGTAATTTTATAAAATAGATTTTAGTATTATTTGCTTTATTTTTCCACAAAAAATTTTGCCTTATAGCATTACTTTTATTAAAAATATCATTAATTTTTCAAATATGTATAATTTTATATTTATTTTTTTCATCTTTTATATTATTTTAGTATAACAGCTTTTATATATTAAAGCAGTGTTTAAAACTTAATAAAATATTTAATCTTTGGAGGTTTTATGAAAAAGATACTTATTACTTTAGCAGCAATTATGTTACTTGTTGCTGGGTGTAAAAAACAAAACGCACAAAACGATGTGATTATTATTGGGGCTTCTCCTACACCTCATGCTGAAATATTAAAATTTGCAATGCCTTATTTTGAAAAGGAAGGAATAAAAGTAAAAATATATGAAATGAATGACTATATTATTCCAAATACAGCACTTGATAGTAACGATATTCAAGCAAACTATATGCAACACGAACCGTATTTAATTGATTTTAATGAAAAAAATAAACTTAAAAATAAACTTATTTCCATAGGTAGAATCCACTTTGAACCATTAGGAATTTATTCAGGAAAAAGTAACGATTTAAAAAATATTAAAGACGGTGCCATTATTGGTATCCCTAGCGACCCTACTAACGGCGCAAGAGCATTGTTACTTTTAGATAGTTTAGATATTATTAAAATTAATAAAGAAAAAGGCTTTCAAGCTACTGAACTTGATATTACTAGCAACCCAAAAAATATTAAAATAAGAGCTATTGAAGCTGCACAACTTCCTGTTAGTCTGCCGGATGTAGACTTTGCTGTTATTAACGGTAACTACGCACTTGGGGCTGGCGTGCTGGATAAATTACTTATTTCAGAATCAACTGATTCAGAAGCAGCGTCAACTTATAGTAACATTATTGCAGTAAAAGAAAATGACGCTAATAATGAAAAATTATTAAAAATAGTAGAAATTATGAAAAGTAAAGATGTAAAAGATTATATTACATCAAAATATAAAGGTGTTGTTCTTCCTGTTGAATAATTTTATAGGAGAGTATTATGGCTAATATTGAAAATTATATTGAAAAATATGGCAATCTCACTTTAAATGAAGAACCATTTAATAATGTGGATAACTTAATACTCTCCAACTTATCATACCTTGTGTTTCGTGGTGCTGTGCCTGAAATTGATTATAGAAAAAAATCACTTATTAGTAAATTATCATCTATTATTGGCCTTTCAAATAAAATCAATACCATTACCATAAAAGACGCAGTTTATAAAATGAATTTCAATATTAATGAAAAAGAAAATATACGAGTAAAACAAGATATTGATATGACTAAAAAACTTGCTGATTCAAAACGGTTTGGGAATATGCTTTTAACATGCTATATTGATGAATATGATGAAAATATTGAAATACAGTTTTCTGCTATTACTATTTTAATGGAAGATAATACAGCTTATGTGGCCTATCGTGGCACAGATACAACTCTTATTGGCTGGAAAGAAGATTTTAATATGAGCTTTATGGAAAAAATACCGGCACAGGCTGAAGCATTAAAATATTTATTACAAGTTGCAAGTATTATAAAACAACCTTTGCGTATTGGTGGCCATTCAAAAGGTGGTAATTTGGCAGTGTATGCCTCAATGTATGCAGGAAGTAAAATCCAAAATAGGATTATAAATATTTATAATAACGATGGCCCAGGGTTCCAGCTACATGTATTAGAAACAAATGAATATAAAGCTGTAAAAAATAAAATCATAACTATTATACCACAAACTTCTATTGTAGGTATGCTTTTGGAACATGAAGAAGACTATATTGTGGTAAAAAGTAATGAAACATTAATTATGCAACATGACCCATACTCTTGGGAAGTAGATGGTTGTAAGTTTGTTATTATGGAAAACACAACAAATAGCTCAAAACTAATTAATAAAACATTAAGCCAGTGGCTAAATACAATGAGTATGGAACAGCGGGAAAAATTTGTAGATATATTATGGGATATACTAGGGGCTGCAAAAGTAAAAACTTTCCCAGAAATAGTAGACGAATTTTTTAAAAACTCCATAAAAATAGGAAAAGCATATAGCGGCCTTGACCCTCAGTCAAAAGAAATATTATCTAACACATTTTCAGCACTCTTTAAAAGTGCAAAAGACGTTATTGCAAAAAACTATTTTAAATAAAAATACACCCCTTAAAATAAGGTATAGATTAAGGGATGAGTTTATCAAAAATTTGTTTTACATAATCTTTTGATTCTACTTGAAAAATTACATGAACTATATTAGTAAGAAGATTAAGTAGTAATTATTTTTCCGTCTCTTCAAGTAAATTATCTAGTCCACTTACAAATGTGTCTAATTTGTCATCTCTGAGAAATTGAAAGAAGATTTCATAATCATTTGGACTTAGAAAATGGAACAAATACTTTTCTTTAATTCCATCAGCACTCAACTTTTGGTTTAATAGAGCAAAATGCTCTTTAGCCGCTCTGTTTTTACCTTTATTCTCTAATGAATTATCTCCATCCTCCTTAATTTCTAAAAATAAATAAACATCTTCTTTCTTGTTTAGTTTTATAATGAAATCAGGGTTAAAAGCTCCAATTTTAGTATGAGAATTCAACTTATAAGAATATTCTATACTATAAAATCCCATATCTCTTGACTTTACCCATGCTTTTATTTTTTGTGCATTTTCATTTTTAAATAAATATTTTTTCAAAAATATATACTCTGGATCTCCACTAGCAAATACCATATTTAAAGGCGTTTTGAAGTTATAGTAATTGATTTCAGTATATGCTTTCTTTGGAAAATTTTCATCTTCTATAAATGTTTCTATTATTGCTTTTTGTTCATCACTTGGCATCTCATTTTTATATTCATTTGTATAAAAAAGCATAGAATCTTTTCTAAATGATGAAATTCCTCTCGTTTCATCTCTCATATCTTTAGTGTTTATACAGATAAAATATGTTGACTTTACTAAATGTTTTACAGTCTTACTTTTTGACCTAAACAAAGTAGAAAATGCGGCGAAAATCTTATTAGCATTTTCTTCTATAAGAACATCTCCAGTTATACCTGCATTTTGCATTGATTTTCTTATAATAGATTCAATTCTATCTCGTGGTGGTAAATTTTTCTTAGAATATACTATATCATCCCCTAAACCAAGAATTTGTGTTTCCCAATCTCTTAATCTAAATTCATGGTAAATTTTATCTAAAACCTCATTGACAGTTTTTGTTCTAAGTTTAATATTATACTCAATATTTCTGCTTTTACCTGTCAAAAGATTTTCATATTCCGTTTCTTTTTTTGATTGCAGTATTTGACTTTTAAGTTTTATACCATCTTCCCATGATTTTGTATAATTTAGATTTTTCGCTTCTGACTCAATTTCCTTTTCTTCTTTATCATAAACTAAATTTTTCACAGAAAAGTTATATCTATTTCTATCTCCAGTATATTTGACTGTACTCATAATTCTCGTTTCAATTTCTAGCACTTCATTAACCAAGGATTTTATATTTTTGCTCCAACTATCATGGTTAAATACTATTACAGCAGGTTGAGGATGAGCATATTCTGATGGGATTCTAAGCCCTCTACCTAAAACTTGTGCTATTAAAAGTTTTGAGTTAAAAGCTCTGTCTTCCCATGGCACTATTTGAAACACATTCTTAACATCCCAACCTTCTGTAAGCATACTCACAGATACAATCCATTCAAAAGAATTTTTCTTACTGTCTACAAAATCCAACATACTAATGTTAGCTCTGTGTTTTTGATCTGAAGTTACAATTAAAACTTTTCTCTCAGCCGTTTCTCTTTCTATATTCTCAAATTCGCACAAAAAGTCTATAAAATCTTCATATAGATTCTTTGCACTCCTAATATCTTTTGTAATAAGTATAGATATTGGTTTAATCTTTGGATATTTTCTTTTATTTGTTTCGTGATTTTCTCTTATCTTTTGGAATTTATACTCCATATCTCTAGAAACATCATCTTTTTGTACATAGTCAATAGTTTTTACAATTCTATCATCTATTGCACTTCTTAAGGAATATCTATAAATAACATCATTAAAATATTCATCTTCCAAATATGCAGTTCCTGTGAAGCCTAAAATATATTTAAATCTATATTCCTCATTTAAAAGAAACTCTTTCCATTTTTTTATATCTTTTTCAGTAGAACTATTAAAAATATGATGAGATTCATCATTCAAAACAAGTGTGTCTTCTCCACCATGTTTGAAACTATCTTTTATCGATGATCCTGTCGTTTCGTAAACTGCGTGTATGTTTTCGACACAAATATCACCTTCACGAATAGTATAATCAGCACTAATAATTCTTGGAGTTGTTCCTCTTATTTCTTCTGGTATAGCATTTCTCAAGTCAGCATTTGATGATAATTCTTTAAATTTGCTTGTTAACCCTTTTTCAATAGTTAATGACGGGCATAAAACCAAAACTCTCTTTACAATTTTTTCTGCCAATAGAATTTGTGCTATAGCAAATATTACATATGATTTTCCTGTCCCAGTTGCTAAATCAATATTAGCAAAAAGTTTATTTGGCATTTGAATATCTGATATATAATCTTCAATCTTCAAATATTTTTTACTTAATTCAGTATTGTTATTATAATTTTCTTTTATAATATCTTCTATTGAAAAATATTCTCCAGAAGACAGGTAAATTAAAGCGTTTCTAATGGCATCCTTTTGATAATCTCTATCTGCACATAAAACGTCTAGGTAATTCTCCCACCTACTTAAATTCAACTTAGACTTATCATAATTTTTATTTACTTTAAGTATTAGATCCTTTTGATTAAATACAACTTTATTCTCCATTCTACCTCTCCTTTGAAAATAATACAGTCACATCATTTCCATATATATCAGTAAATATAAATACTGTTTTTTCTCCTAACAATTTTGTTGGTATTTTCCACTCTATACTTATTGTATTATTATCTACATAAATTATTTCAGTATCTTTTATATGTTTTTTATTACTTTCTTCGTTATCTATTTCACTCCAAAATCTAACATCATCCATTAAAAATTCGTTTCCATTATAATCATAATTAACAAATATACTTGATAATGTAGAAAAATTATTTGTCTCACACCCATTAAGTGAATCACTTATAAATTTTGTAACTTTTAAGACAGTATCTTCTTTACCATACTTAAACTCACATTCTACTTCAGGAGTGTATATAAATTGAAAGCCTTTCATCTCCTCAATTTCATTGACGTTACTCCTACTTTGTGGCTGTCTTAATTTGACAAATGGTGTTGTGTGAAGTTCTTGTATCATCTCATATGGAACTTTCAAAAAATAATATCTTGTTCCATCTATTTCTTCATAGTCTGCTATAAAATAAACCCTTGTCGCTGGTGCTACTATATAAACTCTACTATATTCCTTTGATTTTATATTTTTATGAAGTTCATATATATAATTATAATCTACAGCTGATTCTTTATGCTCAATATAGTTAAAGATTTTTACTGGAAACCCTCTTTTTTCTCCATCAAATTTCACTCCTGAAATGTATAACTCTTTTAAAGTATAATTAAAAAGTTGTGATACAAACTCTCTATATCTATTCCATTCAAGATTTAATGTTGTTCCTAGGTCATACATGCCAAGTCTACACATTATAAATGGTTTTGCATGTTTATTATATTTTTTAATTTTACTACCTTTACTTAATAAGTCTTTACCTTCACTGATTAAAAGTATTCTTTTTTGCATTGTTAAATAGGATAGTTTACCTAAATCACAAGTTATCCAACGTCTTCCTAATTTCTCTGCAACAACCATACTTGTTCCTGAACCTCCAAAGAAATCCATTACTATATCACCTTCATTAGTAGAAGCCTTAATTATTCTTGATAATAATTCCTCTGGTTTTTGTGTTGGATATTTACCTGCTATAACTTCTGGAGTATTACCCTTATTAACATTAGATGAAATTTCCCACCAATCTATAGGTATTCCATTATTAATATTAAATCCTTTAGTAGTATCAGTTGTATCTATTATAGTTGATTTACTACCTGCAAAATAAGCGTTACTAACAAATCCTTTTGCATCTGCATAATTAGACCAACGTTTTAATGTACTCTCACTTGCAGGAAAATCGCTTCTGTCAGGTGAAATAGTATGAAGACTTTTAGCATAAAAATATATAACATCATGATTTTTTCCAAATTTATCTCTTAAAGTTTTTAAAGAAGTTTTATAACACCATATAATCTCATTTCTAAAATTATGTTTTCCAAATATTTCATCCAAAATTATTTTCACATAATGCCCCATTTTTTCATCTAAATGAACATAAATTGCACCATCTTCTGCCAATATTTCTTTCGCTAATATAAGTCGTCTTCTTATAAATTCAAGAAACTCTGAACCTTTTTTCTTATCATTATATGCTTTAGCACCATGTTTATTTTGAAATTCATCTTGAGTTGCAAATGGTGGATCTATATATATTAATTTAACTTTCCCCTTTACTTTATCTTTTATGATTGGATCCTTATTTTCATATATTGTTTTTAAAAATTGTAGATTATCTCCAAAGACAATCATATTTCTCCAACCATCTTCAAAAGCTGGATGTTCATCACCATTAAATACTCGCTCTAATTGAAGTGGAACTGGAAGTGTGCCATCTTCACCTGCAAGTACATCCTCTTTTCGCATTTTACCAGCATAAGTTAATTCATACTCTTCTTGAAGATTTGGAAATAATATATATTTATAGTCTTCAGGAATTTGCCTATCTGATTCTAACAAACTAATTAAATATTTTTTTATTTCATTATTTAATTGCATACAAATTAATCTCCAGTCTCATTATTTTAATTATAAAACAATAATGTTTATAATTTTTTTTATGACTAATATAAAGTATAAGTTATATTCTTATATTATAATATTTATATATAATAATATATAATTATATATTATTCTTTTGTAAACATTATAGTAGTATCATTCCCAAATATATCACTAAATATAAAAACTATTTTATTTCCCAATAATTTAATAGGTATTTGCTATTCAAGATATGAAATAATATTATCTTTATATATTACTTTAGTATCTTTATTGTTATATTTATTACTAACGATTTCATCCCAAAATCTAACATCATCTATCAAAAATTCATTTCCATTATAATCATAATTAACAAATATACTTGATAATGTAGAAAAATTATTTGTCTCACACCCATTAAGTGAATCACTTATAAATTTTGTAACTTTTAAGACAGTATCTTCTTTACCATACTTAAACTCACATTCTACTTCAGGAGTGTATATAAATTGAAAGCCTTTCATCTCCTCAATTTCATTGACGTTACTCCTACTTTGTGGCTGTCTTAATTTGACAAATGGTGTTGTGTGAAGTTCTTGTATCATCTCATATGGAACTTTCAAAAAATAATATCTTGTTCCATCTATTTCTTCATAGTCTGCTATAAAATAAACCCTTGTCGCTGGTGCTACTATATAAACTCTACTATATTCCTTTGATTTTATATTTTTATGAAGTTCATATATATAATTATAATCTACAGCTGATTCTTTATGCTCAATATAGTTAAAGATTTTTACTGGAAACCCTCTTTTTTCTCCATCAAATTTCACTCCTGAAATGTATAACTCTTTTAAAGTATAATTAAAAAGTTGTGATACAAACTCTCTATATCTATTCCATTCAAGATTTAATGTTGTTCCTAGGTCATACATGCCAAGTCTACACATTATAAATGGTTTTGCATGTTTATTATATTTTTTAATTTTACTACCTTTACTTAATAAGTCTTTACCTTCACTGATTAAAAGTATTCTTTTTTGCATTGTTAAATAGGATAGTTTACCTAAATCACAAGTTATCCAACGTCTTCCTAATTTCTCTGCAACAACCATACTTGTTCCTGAACCTCCAAAGAAATCCATTACTATATCACCTTCATTAGTAGAAGCCTTAATTATTCTTGATAATAATTCCTCTGGTTTTTGTGTTGGATATTTACCTGCTATAACTTCTGGAGTATTACCCTTATTAACATTAGATGAAATTTCCCACCAATCTATAGGTATTCCATTATTAATATTAAATCCTTTAGTAGTATCAGTTGTATCTATTATAGTTGATTTACTACCTGCAAAATAAGCGTTACTAACAAATCCTTTTGCATCTGCATAATTAGACCAACGTTTTAATGTACTCTCACTTGCAGGAAAATCGCTTCTGTCAGGTGAAATAGTATGAAGACTTTTAGCATAAAAATATATAACATCATGATTTTTTCCAAATTTATCTCTTAAAGTTTTTAAAGAAGTTTTATAACACCATATAATCTCATTTCTAAAATTATGTTTTCCAAATATTTCATCCAAAATTATTTTCACATAATGCCCCATTTTTTCATCTAAATGAACATAAATTGCACCATCTTCTGCCAATATTTCTTTCGCTAATATAAGTCGTCTTCTTATAAATTCAAGAAACTCTGAACCTTTTTTCTTATCATTATATGCTTTAGCACCATGTTTATTTTGAAATTCATCTTGAGTTGCAAATGGTGGATCTATATATATTAATTTAACTTTCCCCTTTACTTTATCTTTTATGATTGGATCTTTATTTTCATATATTGTTTTTAAAAATTGAAGATTATCCCCAAAAATAATCATATTATTCCAGCCATCTTCAAAAGAAGAATATTCATTATCACTATATACACGTTCTAACTGAAGTGGGACTGGGAGTGTTCCATCTAAACCAGCAAGAATATCTTCTTTTTGCATTTTACCTGCATATGTTAATTCATATTCTTCCTTAATATTAGGAAACAATAAATACTTATATCCTTCCGGAATTTTTTCTCCTTCATTTAATAAATTAATCAAATACTGTCTATCATGCATTGTTAATTCCATAATAATTCACTCCCAAATTTAATAAAATTATAATTGGCAAACAAACATCAATACCTAATTACATTAAATAAAAAATATTATTTAAAATATAAAGAAAAATTTATACAACTCTTAATACTACATTATTTTATATTTTATTTCAACGAGATATTTTAAATACAATATAAATAATAATTTGAAAACTTTTATATCTTTTTTATAAATAACATTCTTTAAGTAATAATATAAAACAAAAAAACTGGCGAAGTTTATTTCGCCAGTTTTGAAGGTTTATTTATTAAATGCTAAAAATCTTGAACTATTTCGTGATATTATTTTTAATGCTACTAAGTCGCCTTTTTTAACTTTTTCATATTTTTCATAAAAGTCGTTAGCATTTGTTACAGATTTTCTATTAATCCATACTATAATATCCCCCGGACGAAGTCCCATATTATAAGCGTTTGATTTTTGGTCAATATTTGTAATAACTACACCACCTGAAATACCTAACTCTTGTGCGTCCTTTTGGTCAATATCTGTTACTGTAATATCTCCTGCTTTTCTTTCCTTGCCTTTATTGTTATTATAGCTTGAAACCGACTGACCTTCCACAGGACGTTCACCTAATGTAACAGTTATATTAAGTTCTTTTCCATCACGGATAATTGTGAGTTTTACCTTGTCATTAGGGCTTTTACCACCTATTATACCAACTAATGACCTTGAATTATGTGCTTTTTGCCCGTCTACTGCTATAATTATATCTCCTGCTTTTAAGCCTGCTTTATCTCCTGGTTCGCCACGGCTAACGTCTGCTATTAATACCCCTTGAGTATCTGTTAAGCCAAAAGATTTTGCAAGATTTTCATCAAGTGGTTGTAAAGAAACACCTATCCAGCCCCTTGTTACTTTACCTTCTTTTAGTTTTGGTAATATATTTTTTAGCATATTCACAGGCACTGCAAAACCTAAACCCTGTGCTGACTGTATAATAGCTGTATTAATACCTATTACTTCCCCATCCATATTTATTAATGGGCCACCTGAATTTCCTGGGTTAATAGATACATCTGTCTGTATAAAGTTATCATATGGGCCGTCCCCTAACACTCTACCTTTTGCTGATAATATACCTGCTGTAACAGTGCCACCAAGCCCTAACGGATTACCTATTGCTACAACCCAATCGCCTATTTCTGCAAGCTCCGAATCCCCTAATAAAATAGGTGTTATTCTTGCACCTTTTGTATCTATTTTTAATAATGCTAAATCTGTTAATGGGTCGCTGCCTACAACTTCTGCTTTAAACTCTCTTTCATCTTGAAGTTTTACTATAATCTCATCTGCACCGTCTATAACGTGGTTATTTGTAACAATATAACCGTTTAAATCAATAATAAACCCTGAACCTAAAGCTGTTGATTTATATTTCTGGCCACCACCTCTGCCAGAAGGTGCTCCAAACATGCCACCAAAAAAATCATCAAAAAATGGGTCTATTTGCCTAGTAACTGTTTTTGTTGTGCTAATATTTACAACACTTGGTGCTGCTTTTTGCACAACAGGAGCAAAGCTTTGTGGAACAGCTTGTGCGTTTACACATAACAATGCCATAATTACTACTGATAGAAATATTTTTTTCATTTATATATTTCCTCCTTAAAATTATCTATTCTTTATTTTATCCCATGATATTATATTCCCAGAACCAGCAATTTCAAGAATATTTTTTATATCTTTATGAATTATATTCACAATTTCCTCCATTAACCCAAAAGATATTGTCCCATAAACTGTATATTCCATATTATCAATTACTCTACTAAATAAGTAATTACCGTAAACTATTCTACTAATAGGAGAACTTTTATCTTCTGCTGGTTTTACAAATATGGAAAACCTGTTTATGCCGTCTTCAAATGATAAATCAAATACATTTGGACTAACTACTGTTGTGTGGAAATGCCTAAACCCTTTATAAAACTCTTTAGTATCCCAAAATCTATATTTTGCAATAACGTTGCCACGTCTATCGCTATGTATTTGCTTATCATAGCCTTTTTTTACAGTTTCTTCATCGTATGAACCATGTAATGCACCGTCTATAAAATCAAAACCACTAAAAGCCATAAGCATAGAATCAGTATTATCATAGACCTCTAATTTAATAATATGGTCCTTATTATCAAGCCATAAAACAGACTTAAACCTGTCTTTAGTTTTTGGTGTAATAATATACTGCCTTACATTATACCCAAAATATAAAATATTTTCCTGCTTTTGAATATTGTAATATTGGGAAGGTATTCTGTCTATTGAAAAATAACCACGAAGTAAATGATGTATAATAGCTGCTTTCATGGTTTTATCATGAAAACAGTTATCCTGTTTACTAACATATACTTCATAGTTATCATTATGCAAATATTTAAAGACTATGATTTTTTCTGTTGCATAGCCATATGTAGAGAAAAATAATATTAAAATACTTGTAAAAATAAAACGTATCATTTTTCAAAGTTTACCGATATTACAGAAGCCTGATGGTTTGGCCCAACGTATGAATTTGTATAATGTTCCAAAACGTAATCCTCATATTTATCATAAGTTTTTATGGCTACTTCTTTTGAAACAGGCATCTGTTCCTCAAAATATTTTACAGTAACACCTGCTACTATTAATAAAACTGACGCAGCAGCAGTTAAGTATAACACTTTTTTCACTATATTTTTTGGTGTTAAGTTTATAGCTTTTATGCTTTTTTTATTATTAGTTTTACTACTACCATATTTATTATTATAAGCAATATTTGCCATTATTTTTTTAGAAAAATCAATATTTTCTTTTGGCTCATATGCCTGCTTTATCATATTTTTAACTTTTATCATATTATTATAATTATTTTTACAAACTTCACATTCTTTTATATGCTCTTTTACAGCAGATAACTGTATTTGAGTAAGCTCATTATCTATATAACCATATAATAACTTTTTTACATTTACACATTCAAGTTCTGACTTATTTTTCATATTTAAGCCTCCAATACTACTTGATCAGTTAAGCCCTGTTTAATAAGACGTTCTTTTATAATCTGCCTTGCATTAAAAAGACGGCTCCTAACTGTGCCTAATGGAATATTTAGCATTTCTGAAATTTCTTCATAACTTAAATCTTCCACTTCTCTTAATATTACCACTGTTTTAAGCCTTTCCGGTAAACTATCCACAAAAAACTTAATATACCTGCTTAATTCATCTTTTATTATAAAATCTTCAGGACAAGCACCGTCTGTTAAGTTATCAAAATAATCAATATCCTTATCATCACTTGCCACATCTACTATACGTTTATTCCGTTCATAATGGTTTAATGCCATATTAACAGTTATACGTTTAATCCATGATAAAAAATGGTCTTTATCCTGTAATGTATCTAACTTCTCATAAGCTTTTAAAAAAGCATCCTGACATATATCTTCTGCATATTCATTGTTTTTTAATATATTTAACGCCGAATAATACACTTGATTTTGGTATTTTAGTATTAATACTTCAAAGGCACTACTGTCCCCTTTTAATACCTTTTCTATAATCTCTCTATCCTTCATTAAATTAACCTCTCATATTACAGACAAGTGTAACATGTTTTTGTTCAAAATAGTTTATGATTTTTTACCACGTAAAACAAAAAATACGGATAATATAATAAAAATACATGCAAATACTGTTATTTGTGTTATACTTTCCCCACCAAATAATGCACCTACTGTTACTGCCACAACAGGTTCTACATAAGCATATGATATGGCAATATGGGTAGGAGTGTTATATAAAAGCCATATATAACAAGTATAACCTACAACTGAACCAAATATAACTAAATGGATAGCACTTAATAAGGCCTTTAAAGTGATAGTTTCTACACTAAAGTTATTAAACTCACCAATTATTATGGAAATAAACATCATTAATATGCCACCTACTGTCATCTGAAACCCTAAACTTTTTATCATACTCATATTAGAATGACGTTTTTTCAAATAAAGAGAACCAGCTACCCAGCCTGCCATAGATATAAATGTGGTAACAACACCCACTACTGCATTACTGCCACCAGATATACCTGTGGATATAGCAAGCACACCTACGCCTATAAAACCACCTAATAAACCAACAGATACAGTTAAAGACGGCCTTTTGTCATAACCTAAAGCCCAGCTAAATATTACCATCCATAAAGGGGTAGAACCTAATATTAAAGCTATTGTCCCTGAATTAATATAAAGCCCTGATACATTTAAAAAAGCACCACCAAGCACTATCATCATACTTGAAGCAACAAAAATAGTAGTAAATTGTGATTTAGTAGGTAATACCCTGTCTTTTTTTATGAAAAATGAATAAAGCAAAAAGATTGTCCCAGCTGATGTATAACGAATACTTGAAAGCATAACAGGGGGAAAAGATTCCAACGCAAACTTAATACTTAAATAAACAACACCCCATGTAGAATAAAGTGCTATAATGCAAAAAAGAAGTAATGCTAACTTTTTATTTTTTATTAATGCCATATTCCACCACAAAGTATCATACTTAAGTAAAATTAATCCATATCTTAACTACTACTAATTTTAAAAAAAATCAATTAAAATTATTAGTAGTAAATAATATTTTTTAATCATTTATAATAACTTCATAGCCTATTTTTACATTTAGTTAAAAGTTTATAAAAAATTAAAAAAAGAGTTTTTAATAATACAATTATTTTTTATAAACATAAAATGTTTAAAATAATATTTAAAAATCAATAATAGTTTTGTAATTTATAATGCTAATTCCATATTTATGGTAAATAATATTTATATATAACTTAATAAATAGTAGTATAATTATATTCT